>NZ_QEHP01000114.1:0-8198 GCF_003094695.1 Chryseobacterium sp. HMWF035
AAACGGAAGACCGAATCGTCACACATTTATGGTTAAAACCGTATGATAATTTTGACCCGTGGGTGAATACAAAAAATGTCAAAGAAAAATATGAAGTCGTCAATCCGCAACATATTTTCTCTTATGATTCCGAAAAGAAATAAAGAAAGCAAACAAAGTAAAAACAACAAAAATTATAATGGATACGAACAAACAATCCTTACTGAAAATCTTTTCGGTGCTGCTCAAAAAGAAAGCCGCCGAAAAAGAAAGTACGGAAACCAAAACCATCAGCCCTGTCCTGATTAAATATTTTTCAAGAAAGGAGCTTGTGGAAATGGTTTCCCAGACTTACGGAGAACATCTGCCCGAGGGAAAAAACCTGTTGGAACTGGAGAATGAAGAAATCCTGAACCTTATTGAGTCCGATTACCAGATCATCATCTATATGTGTGAAAAATGGCTTAAGGAAGAACAGGAACAGAAAAAGAATCCGATTCCGGCATTGGAAAATAATGACTCCTCTGCTGAGAGAAATCAATCCGGTGAATCTTCAGTTTCTGAAAATACAGAAGAAAAAAAAGAAAATGTTTTAGATGCTGCGGAAAAGAACGAAGAAACACCTTCATCTGATCAGGCATCAGATGATAAAGTTTCTGATTCTTCCGGTGAATCACCGGAAACGGAATCTTTATCAGAAGAAACCGAAACCACCGAACAAGGAGTAGAATCTACGGATACTGACCCGGACACTGTTTCCAAAACGGGAAGTTTAGAAAATGAGTTATCCGGAACATTGCCGGAAACCGAAAATTCCGAAATTCCTGCCGCTGGACATTCAGATGAACCATTACGGGAAAAAGAAAATGGCAAAACATCCGCATCCAATGATCAGGATGTGAACAGTCAGGAAGCAGACGATGAAGAAACCACCGGACAGACAGATTCCTCTTTCACTTCTTCCAAAGCGAAACACAAAAACAAAAAACACCGTTAATGGTTTTCCGCTAACGGATTAATCAAACCATTGTATGATGGTTCACCGAAGTCTTTCGGTATTCTATTTATTTACTTTACAGCTCGGATTTTTGCCGGGCTGTTTGTGTATATAGGTTTCAGGCAGTAGGTTGCAGGTAATTGTTTTATATGCTGTTTCCTCCCATTTACTTCCTGCAATCTGTTACTTTATCCTTACACAAAAACAAAAAATGTTAACAAACAAACCACTATTCAAACCGCCTATCTCTTATTTCTGATGAAAAATAATGATGGCGGTGGAGATCATTCCCCTGCTACCAAAAAATATTAAAATATATTGTGAGCCGTATTTTGGCGGTGGTGCAATCTTCCGGATGAGGCCGGAGATTGCCCCCTGTGAGATCATCAATGATGTGAACGCAAATATCATCAACTTTTATAAAGTCCTCAAAACCCGTTTTCCGGAACTTAAAAAGAAAATAGAACTCACCCTTCACTCAAGGGAAGAATACAAAAAAGCCATGATTATCTATAACTCCCCACGGTTATTCGATGACCAGCCGGTGATCAGAGCATGGGCAATGTATGTAGCCTGCAACATGGGCTATCTTCACCGTGCAGGAAGCCGGGGTTTCGATAAGGAAAAAGCAGCCAGCGTTTTTAAGAATAAAGTCGAACGTTTCGGAGACGAATTTTCTCTGCGCCTGCGCAGTACCCAGATCGAATGCAATCAGGCCCATAAAATTATTCAGAGCAGGGACAGTGAAAACAGCTTCTTCTACTGCGATCCCCCCTATACCAGTGATCTTGGGATCAAAGTCCATCAATGACATTACGAGGGCTATACACATCAGCATCTGGAACGTGACCTTAACGTACTCTCCCAGATCAAATGAAAATTCCTCCTATCCAATTACCCTTCCCAGCTTCTGACGGATTTTGCAAAGAAGTATGGACGGTATGTGAAAACTTTTGATAAATCCCTGTCTGCCGCCCATAAAAGCAAGAATCCCGCAAGCACCAAAAGAAAAACCGAAGTCTTGGTGGCGAATTATCCTATATAAAAGGCTTCAGGGCTTAAGCAAGTAAGCAGTAGACTATAGAAAAAACAATTGCGGAAAAAATCCATTATGATCTGCTTATCGCTTACTGCCTGTAGCGTACAGCTATTTTATCTCTAAAGTAAAGAATCATGAATAATCTTACCAAAGAAAAAACCATCCGTATGATGCAGCACAGAACCCAGCGCAGGATCAGACAGAGACTCAGGCAGAAAGCCTTTAAAAATGAACAGATTTCAATTGTTAAACTAAAAAAAGACTATGAAAAATTTACATTACCGCCGAACCCTCGCTGAAGGTTATCCGAAAGATAACGGGCTTACCGTATTCTGAACCTTTGTCGGGTGAGGCTGATCCACCATGGGCTATAAGCTTGCCGGGTTCCGTCACCTTTGAGGCGTGGAAATCGATAAAAAGATGGCGAAAATCTACCAAAAGAACCACTCCCCCGAATATTTCTATCGGGAAGACATCAGGGATTTTAACCAAAGGGACAGCCTGCCCGAAGAGTTATCGGATCTCGATATTCTGGACGGCTCCCCTCCGTGCAGTGCATTCTCCATGTCCTGAAAGCGTGAAAACTGCCGGTGAAAAGAAAAAGTATTCAAAGAAGGCCAGAAAAAGCAAATACTGGATGAGCTGGTTTTTGTGTTCTGTGATACCGTGGAAAAACTCAGCCCCAAAATTGTTATCATGGAAAACGTTCCGGGAATTATTGCAGGAAAAGCGAAACGGTACGCGATTGAAGTACATGACAGGCTCAGCCGGCTCGGATATGAAGTTCAGATTTTCAGGATTAATTCCGCGACTCTGGGAGTCCCACAAGCCCGTGAGCGCATCTTTTTTATCGGTAGGAAGAAAAGTTTGTGACTCCCCCCATTAGTGCTGGATTTTGCATCATCCCCTGTTTACTTTGGAGAAATTGCCGATAAAGGATCCACCACCCATCCTCCGCTCCGGCCTTCGATTGCAACAAGACGGACCTTTGTAGAATATGGTGATGAATGCCTGAAATTTGCCGATGCCAGATACAGGAATCTGGATACCTTCAACAGTTTTTTCAGCACAAGAATTGTGTATGACCATGTGGTGGCTCCCACACTCACCAGCAGCGGTACGACCCTCTATTACGAAGAAGCCCGCAATATGAACGATACAGAGTATATCCGCATGAGCAGCTTTCCCTCTGACTTTGACTTCTGCGGCATCTCTCCGCGCTTCGTCTGCGGAATGAGCGTGCCTCCCCTGATGACTGCCGGAATTGCCACAGAAATAAAAAAGCAACGGTTTGATCCGTTATAAAATGTGCAAAATACAGTGTATTTGAATCTATATGGAAAATATAAATTCCGTGTTGAAAAAGATAGAGATCAGAATCAAAACAACAAAAATCATGATCTGAGGAATTTAAAAAGCTAAAAAAAGCTTGTAAATGCTAATATCCTTTTTACAGGGCTGCATATACAAATACGATATACATTCCCCTTTTTCATCGTTTAAATGCTTTTAAACACCTTTACAAACAGATTAAAAAGAACTATAATTCCTTTAAAAAGAAAGTGAAGCCTGTTAAAATTGCTTTTAAAATAACACTCTCCCCTTTTTAAAGAAAATACTTGAGGTTCTGTTAAAAAAGTCTTGCAAAATCTGGGTATATAGCTATAATAAGGTCATAATACCACTGCTCTGTTATCCTGCATTAAAAAGCAATATAACACATTTAAAACCTTTTAAAGCCCCTTTAAAGATGGTATAATACCTTTAATAAAGGAATTTAAAAGATGTAAAGCAATGTTGAAAATGCTTAAAAAACCGTTTAAAAGCCTTTAAACCAGGGTTGAAAACGGCTTTAAAAGCTATGTTTCAGGGGAGTGATATACAATGGTTATCAGGTATTTATCTTTAACGTAAATCAGTATGGAATATCGCAGAGTAGAGGCAGAAAGAATGCTTGACATTACTTCGCCCACATTCTACAAGCGGGTAAACAAGCTCGGCATACAGCTTATCGCCAGATCCGATTCGGGAGGCAAAAGTACCTATATCAGTGCAGAGGATTTGAAAAAGCTGTCCGAAACATTCGGAAAACCGATTCCGGAATTGTGAACCTGAAATTCCCAATATTCGGACCCTGCAAAATCAAGCTACCAAAAAGCAGAGGAGTCCGAGCAGATTTCATCTGTTATTCAGGAAAATTTTGCCCTCCAGCTTCAGGTAAAAGTGAAGGAAGAAGAACTTAAGGCTTCCCAGCAGGTAATTGCCGCCTATAAAGAGGAAAGAGCCAGCATGTACAACCAACGATCGCAGGAAAGAGAACGCCTGCAGGGACAATGGTCGCAGGAGAGGGAACGTCTCCACCAGCAATGGAACCAAAAAGAAGAGGAGCTGAGTTCTTTGAATAAAAACTATCTTAAAACTTCCAACAAAGCAACCGCATTTATGATCGCTTCTGTTGCTCTGATATTGGTTCTTATGGTATTCGCCGCATTGGTGGTTCTGAAAAAAATCCAGTTTTAAAAAGTGAAAAAACAGGAAGATGAAAGTTGGGGCAGCGGGATGTTGAAAGCGGAAAATGATAAGAAAGCAAAAAGTGAAAAAAGAATCCGGAAAAAATGAGAAAAACCGGACGAAATGAAAGTAAATGCAAAGAACCGAAAAAATATCTGTCAAAAAAGACTGAACATTATTTAAAAGAGAATTATGTAACTTGGGGAAAATGAAAAATCTGTTTTTAAATTTAATGCACTTTTAATCTCCCTAAAAATGTTATATCAGCAATAAAAGCTTAATAAACATTCCTGAAAAAGAACCAAAACCTCATTAAAATCCGCATTGCACCTGTATTATGCCTTTTTAAACAGGAAAAAAAGAAAACAACAACATTTGGAATCTTCTTTATAAGTAGTGTTATATAATTTAAAATATTTACTTTGTTTACAGGCTTCTAAATGGCAGGTACAAAGCCAAAAACACAGCCAAACCATAACAGATCCGGTCTGAACTATGACAGATTCAGGGCAGAGTATGCCGGATTCATAACCCGGGTGCTGCTAAAACGGGCAATAAGCATAACAAAATCGGGAGTTTCTATAACAAAAACAGGAAAACACCAATATTATAACAGATTTGGGGTACATGAAAATACTTAACAGATAACATTTAATTATTACGGTCATACTGCCTTGTTATATTTTATTCGGATTCATAACCCCGGAAATAAAAATTCATTCTTTAGCCACAGATTGATCTGAAAAGGCAGGTTGATGATTTAAACAGCCTATCCTTAATACAGTTCTTCCCCTTTTATCAGAAAACAGAAAAACAATGACCACATCTCTAAAAATAAAAAAATCACATGAGCTGGTTACCGCACGTTACTCGTTCAGCCTGATGGAAATGAGGATTTTCACCCTTCTGGTCGGAATGATAGAGGACAAAGATGAAGATTTTAAAACCTATCAGATTCCGGTAAAAGAAATTATCAGGATTTTTGATATTAAAAGTAAGTCCATCTATCAGGAAATTGCATGAATGGCCAATTCGCTTCTTAAAAAAATTGTAACGTTAAAAATTAAAGAGTGAGACAAGGAAAAAGAGTTGAAAACGGCACTCGTAAGTTCCTTTAAATACCAGACCAATGGCACCTGAATGCTGGAAGCCACTTTTCATCCTGCATTGAAGAGTTATTTATTGCAGATTAAAAACCGTTTCCTGTTGTACGATCTGAAAAATATACTGAAAATCTCTTCGGCAAATTCCATCCGCATTTACGAACTGCTTAAATCTTTCGAAGGTATCGGAAAGAGGACTTTTGAAGTAGAGGAGCTTAAGCAGATTCTAGATCTGGAGGATAAATACCCGCTGTATGGAAGCTTCAAGGCCAGAGTACTCAACAAAGCTAAAGATGATCTTATTAAACATTCGGATATTAAATTTGATTTTGAAGAATTATTCGAAGGAACCAGAAGTGTAAAAAAGATCCTTTTCCATATCAAAAAAAATAACGGCAGATCTGAAATGGACTCCGGGAAAGAAAATCCTGCGGCTGAAGATACAAACGATGCTCCATGAAAAAATGCTCACAGTGAAATGCTGGATCTGGGGCTCTCGGAATCCGTCATAAAAAATGAAATCTCAGGAAAATATGAGCAAAGCTATATTCTCAGCACCTTGGAACATTGTAAATCCTACTTTAAGAAAAATAAAGTGGAGAGCAAAGCCTGATTTTTCATAAAAGCACTCGAGAAAGGATTCTATCAGCAGGAGATTGAAAATGAAAATAACAGAATCAAGAGCCAAGATACAAGAACCAAAACAAAAGAAGCAGAGGAGTCGGCAAAGCAGAATGAAGCTTTGCTCCGTGAACAGAAACTGCAAAAACTAAGAGCAGAGCATATGACCGAAGAATTTATCCTTGAAGTGTTGGAATCCTATGAGAACCATTTCCTCTACGCCCTGATGAAAAAAGATTATGACAATGGAAAGGTTAATAAATTCCTGCAGGCGTTTGTCGATAAGAAATTGTTAGAAATGGACACTATAAAGGATTAGTTGTTTCAGGAATGTTCCTTCAGTAAATTGATCATCATTTGGGCAATGGAAACGGGATACTTGTTCACGGCATCGTAACCGGGAAATTTTTTCAGAAGAATTTTTCTTGCTTCGGAATACTGCCGTGGCGAAGGCTCATCATCCAAAGAAAATCCTAATTCGATCATTTCCTGCTTGGTATAGGTTTTACCTTTGAATACGACAGAGCTGTAAGCATCAATATTTTCTTCGGTCAGAAAATAATCTTGCGCGTTTTCATGGTGTGATTTTCCTTTAAAAAGATCTTTATAGATTCCTATATATTCAGAAAAAGAAAGTTTCTTTCTCCCTTTGTACGGATTCTCCCCATAAATCATGGTAAGCCATTTGGAAAGTGTTTCTTTGTCAATTTCCCATTCCCGGGCAATTTCGCTTTGGCTGAAAAGGATTTTCTTTTCCATATACAACTGAAGTTCTTCTTTACGAAGAAGTAATTTCCTGCCTTTAATGGATGCAACGGTTTTCTGGTGGATTTCTATAAGAATAGAAATACGGATAAATAATTGCAGAATTTCAGGATGGTTGTTCTTTTTAATAAAATCGATGAGAAGGGGAAAATAGACAATGATATCGGAAAGGGTATTGAATAAGGTGAGGCTAAGCTCCGTCTTAGGATCAACCACTATTGAATCTTCGATTTCAGCAAGTTGGGACTGCAAAGAATTGAGAAAGGTTTTAAAGTCCGGTTCATTGATAAACCCAGAAAAACACACCTCATTATTCTTTGTATGCTTGAATATTTTTTCACAATACCGGATATATTTCGGGTCGTGGGTATCATAAACCAAAAGGTTCAGTTTTTCAGTAAGGTTAATGGCCATAATAAATGAGTTTAAACAGAAAAAAGGTTACCTTAAAGATAAACCCTTTCCATCTACTTTTTAGTTTTTTTTGCCAGTTCACTTTCTGCTCTTGCTGCAAAACTTCCTTTGGGGATAATTCCTCCGTGAGCTTTTGAGGTAGCACTTTTGATTCTTGCCACATCTGCTGCGGTCATTGGTTTTTTTGCCAGTATTCTCTGTGCTCTTGCTGCAAAACTTTCTTTGGGGATCATTCCTCCATTGGCTTTCGCTGTCTCACTCATGATTCTTGCCACATCTTTTGCGGTCATGGGTTTGTTTGTCATAATAATTTGTTTTTTTAATTCTCCTGTAAAATTAGACGGAAGAAATCCGGTTGGGAGGAAAATCCCCGATAGGCAAGACAAAAAATTAGAACAAAAAACAGGAAAAAGTATGTTGTCCTACTATATAAGGTGTTTGTGATAATGATCATACGTTCTATATAAACATACTGAAATTATTGATGGAAATTCTTCAAAATTCCTGCCCTTAAAAGACCGGAAGAATTTTCTTCCGGTCCTGTATTATATCAGTATTAAAGCATTAATTAATCATTCAGTTCACGTTCCAATAACTCTGCTGTTTTGTCAAAGGCTTTTCGATATTGGCTTCCTTTGCTTTCGTCCGGCTGAACCCTAATTTGTCAGCCGGCAATGAGTTGTTCAATATCTTTTTGGTACATGTTGTATAACTCTTCACCCGCATTGTCTTCCTCGTTGTAATAGAACAGCACTTCGGAACCGCCTTC
>NZ_QEHP01000114.1:8208-12223 GCF_003094695.1 Chryseobacterium sp. HMWF035
GGTTAGAGCATGATACGCCACCAAAGCTTTTAATCTCTTTTCCGGTTTCAGAGATGCCATTTTCTTTAATTTAGTCGTGAATCTGTCGAGGGGTTCGATTGCATTATTTTTCATACGATGTTAATTACAAAATAAATGAACAAGAGTATACTATTCATTAATTTCATAAAATCAAGAGCAATTAACTAAATTCATTAATTTTTACTGTACATTTTTCAAAATTGTGATATAATAGAGGGCATATTAATGATACAATTCATTATTCAGAACAGGCAAATTCACTTTTAATGTAGCCTATATTCTGGATTTTGGTATGTTTTTCCTTTTGGTAAAAAACAATACGAAAGTTTCAATGAATGATTTTAAAATGATGTGCAAGCTCTGCAAGAGGAGTATACGGATATTTTTTTCGTTCTTTGTCGCTCACTGCCTGTAAAAGTACAGACAGTTTCTGTATTTCTTTACGCGATAGTTTTTGGATGAAGTTTGCTGCTATATTAATCATTCTGACATTGTTTAATATGTGAAATAAGCGCTTCGGGATTGGCTCATTCGGGAAAATAGATTCCGAATTCTTCTCCGTTTTCATAATATGCCGATGCTGTTTCTTTAGCGGTTATCGGGGTAATCAGAAGACCTTCCGGAGTTTCCTCGGCAAGAAAGTTCTGGGTATTGTATTTTGACCTCCATGCTTTAGGAAGTGTGATCTGCCCGGTATTGAACATTTTTAGGCTGTGAAGCATTTTTATGAACTGATCCATAATAAATAAGAATAACAAACTGCAATCCATGAAAAACGGGTGAGGATTGGATTCGTTAATTTAATGATATTGATTAAACTCATGAATTCAAGGTCTTTTATTTCCCGGGATTTCTTCAGGATCCTTCCTGTGATAAAAATATGTCTTCAAATTTCAAAATTTAACCTTGCAAATGCTTTTCTGAAAAATATGATGGAGGTTCAATAGTTCAATAAAAAATAAGTACTATGATTAAAGACAAAACGTTCCATTTTTTAAAGTATGAATTCGGATCGGTTGAAGCAGAAAACGGACAGGCAGCAGCCCGGATGGCAGCTCATCCTTTTGCTCCTAAAAAAAGTGAAGTGCTGATTCTTGTATCTGAAAAGGTGGGAACTCCGGTATTTCCGAATATGGGGCATCAGGAAATTGTGGAAAGGCTCTCCCATCTGGAAACAGTGGTGATCTGGAAAGAGGAGCATTTTGAACAGAAGGCAAAAGAACTGGAAAAGATTGCGGGACATCTGCTGTTCGAAAGGGGAAATTTTATGAAAGCCCTGTATCAAATGATTGCCAACCACAATCGCAGTGAGGGAATCTCCTGGAATACCGTAGAATATTACCTGCATGAATTTTGCCTGAAAGAATAGTCGTACTTCAACTCAATCTCCATTGGCTTTTCCAACGGAGATTTTTTACTAAAAGGATATAGGACAAAAAACGGAGTACACAAATTCCATTATAAACATAACAAAAGCTAAGACTAATTCCACTAATTCGATCATATACAATGTTTTAAAATTTATATTTAGCCATTCTATTTTCAGCTTTGATATCCCAATAATTTCCTGATCTGATAAAAGAAACGTTCAAGCAGCCTGAGATCCTGGGTAACAATTTCTGCATTACCTTTCAGTTCTTTATCGAAAATCAAGTTTTTGTTATAACTGGTTTTAAGTCCTCTCGGAAGAAGTACATCCACATAATAATTCCCTTTATCATCAGGAGCAATGGAAATATTCTGAACCTTTCCTTCTACAATTCCGTATTCCTGATAACGGTAATTGTCGAGTTTAATCAAAACCTTTTCACCCGAAGCAATCTTACCTGAATTGGTAGCCGGAACCTGCATTCTTCCTACTAGTGCTTCTTTGTTTTTAGGTAAAATAGATAAAATAGGATCCCCCGCTTTAATAAACTGATTCTCCCCAAAAAACTGCTGAAAACTGGCAATACCATCGGTATTGGAAATCACAAGATAGCTTTGCTCCCACTGCTTTAATGATTTTCTTAATTGTTCAAACAATTGTAAGGTTTGAGAAGAATACGTGATCTTATCTTTTTCTGTACTGATGGAAGCTCCGCTTTTGGTCTTGTTTAAATTGGAAATTCCTTCTTCTATTTGAGATAAGGAAATGTTCAGGTTTTGAAGGTTTTGCTGTGCCTGAAGGTATTTTATTTTTTCGTTTTCCAGTTCTACGGACGCAATTACGCCTTGATTAAACAATTCCTGTGAACGTTGATAATTTTTCTTGGTCAGTTCATATTTGGCAAGTTCCAGACTTTTCTGTTGCCTTAGTGTTGCTATACGGCTTCTATACTCAGAAATACTTTGATTGGCTGCTAAATTTTCCGGAGCGTAAGGCTGTAATCTTGTGAATAAGGCTTCATCCTGAAAGGCTTTAGCAAATTGATTATAGTCTCCCTGCAATTCTCCTAATTTAAATCGCGAAGCTTCATGCAAGGGAAAGGAGCGTAGCTGATCCGGAGTAATGGAATCCATCAGCTTTTTTAATTCTAAGACATCTTTATAATCGGCTGTGGATTGCATGATCATCAATACCTGATCTTTTTTAACTTCCTGATGGTTTTTAATAAAGATTTTTTCTATTTTAGAATTGATGGTTGCCTGTAATTTCTCAGGAGGATTCTGAGAAGTAACCACAATAGGAGCCGGAACAAATTCCGGATATTTAATAACATAGCTCATCATTAAGATAAGCACTAAAATTAAAAATATGATGGTGTTTCCCCACCGGATCATCCAATGAGGAGGTTGGGTAAGAATATCCTGAACACTTTCAGAACGAAGCTCAATATTATCTAAAATGTCTTTTTCTGCCATTACGTATTTCTTAATTTCCAAGTTCTAACTGATTCTTCACCAGTCGGTAATATTCTCCTCGCAAAGCAACCAATTCCGCATGATTTCCTTCTTCTACCACTTTTCCTTTATCTAAAACAATGATTTTATCGGCGTGTTTTACGGTGGATAGACGGTGTGCAATCACTACTGCTGTTTTACCTTTAAAAAACTGTTCGAGATTTTCCATGATCACTTTCTCATTGTTTGCATCCAAAGCCGAAGTTGCTTCATCAAAAAGGATATAGTCAGGAGATTTATAAACCGCTCTTGCAATGAAAAGTCTCTGTTTTTGTCCGCCGCTCACTCCCAAGCCTTCATTTCCGATTTTTGTATTGTAGCTTAATGGCAATTCTTCAATAAATTCTTTAATGTTGGCGATTTCAACGGCTCTTCTTAATTTTTGTTTGTCAACATAATCTTCTCCGACCGCAATATTATTGGCAATGGTATCGTTAAAAACATATCCTTCCTGCATCACCACTCCGCAATGATCTCTCCAGAATCTCGGGGAAATATTGTTAAGCTTTGTATTTCCTAATCGAATTTCTCCCTGAGAAGGTTCGTAGAATTTCATTAAAAGTTTCAACAGTGTTGTTTTTCCACTTCCGCTGGCTCCAACAATGGCCGTTGTTTTCTGAAAGGGAATGCTCAATGTAAGATTTTCAAAAACCGGAACATCGGAGCCGGTATATCTGAATGAAACGTTTTCCACCAGAATATCTTTCTCAGGAATGTCATGGGAGTACTGTTCTTCCTTATTCTCCTCATCATCTTTATCATGAATTTCACCCAATCTTTCCAACGAAATTTTAGCATCCTGAAACTGTTTGATAAAATCGATCAGCTGAAGCAAAGGACTGTTTAACTGCCCGATGATATACTGAACAGAAAGCATCATCCCTAAGGTTAAATTTCCTTCAAGCACCAGTTTTGCCGAAAGAAAGCTCACGAAAATATCTTTCATCTGATTGATGAAATTTCCTCCTACAGACTGCCATTGTTCCAAAGACAAAGATTTTATTCTCAGCTTAAATAATTTCACCTGTAGAAATTCCCAGTCCCATCTTTTTTGTTTCTCGGCATTATGCATTTTAATCTCCTGCATTCCGTTGATCAGCTCAATGACCTT
>NZ_QEHP01000115.1:0-2616 GCF_003094695.1 Chryseobacterium sp. HMWF035
GTATTAATCATTTTTGCAGGAGGAAATCCAGACAAAGTTTTCAAAACATAAAAGAGGTCGGATTTCTTCCGACCATGACTAGGCAAAGCCCGCCGAAAACCTAAAAAAGCGAGTAGCGAAAGCAGGAAAAAGCTCCAAAAAAAAAGAATTCTAAGCATAAAAAAACACCAGAAGGAGACTTCTGATGTTTTTGTGTTATTTAAAATTGAAAATTAATCGAGTTTTGCGGTGAGTTTCTTAAACTGTTTTTCTGCATTTTTTCCTTCATACAGAATTCCATAGATCGTATCTACAATCGGAAGTTTCAGCCCTTTTTCCTTTGACGTTTTATAAATAGAATTCGCGGCATAATATCCTTCTGCAATCATGTTCATCGACTGGATTGCTGATTTTACGGTATATCCTTTTCCAATAAGATTTCCCAAATTTCTGTTTCTGGAGAATAATGAATACGCGGTAACCAGTAAATCTCCCAGATAAGCACTTTCGTTAACATCTCTCGGCGCTTCGTAAATGGCTTCCAGGAAAGTTTCCATTTCACGGATCGCATTGGAAACGAAAACCGCGGTAAAGTTGTCTCCATATCCTAAACCACTCGCAATTCCGGCTCCGATAGCGAAAATATTTTTAAGAATCGCACTGTATTCGTTTCCTAAAATATCTTTGCTGGAGTGCATTTTGATAAAATCTGAATTGAAAATATCCACCAGTTTCTGTGAAACTTCATCTTCTACGGTTGCAACGGTAAGATAGGACAGTCTTTCCATCGCTACTTCTTCTGCGTGACAAGGTCCTGCAATCACTGCCTGATTCCTGAAGCCTATTTTAAATTCGTCTCTTAAATAATGTGCTACGACATCATTTACCTTCGGAATAATTCCTTTAATGGCAGAAACGAATATTTTATTCTGATAATCACAAGTCATTTTATCCAGCGTATCGGAAAGATAGATCGACGGCGTTGCCAAGACAATAATATCACAGGAAGAAACAAGCTCGTTGATATCTGTGGTAAGCTTTAAATTTTTAAGATTGAAATTAACTGCTGTAAGATAAGTCGGGTTATGACCTCTCTGTTCGATCGCTCCTTTTACGTACTCATTTCTTACGCACCAGTGCACGACTTTGCAGTTTTCTACAAGCATTTTCACAATAGCAGTCGCAAAACTTCCACTTCCGACTACTCCTACCGCAATGTCATTTTTGCTTTTCTTCGGGTTCGATTCTATATTTGTTTTCTTTTTTGCCATAATAGAAATGTGAACTGCAAATATATTAAAACAAAGACGGAAAGAAGGATTTTCGGAGCATGATAAAAACTAAATTTAGACAAAATTAACACTTCAACACAATTAAATATCTAATCGACCGTTAATTACAGAAAAAACTAAAGTTTTGTTAAAAATAAGCCTGAAAGTTTATTTTTAATTAAATTTGCAGGCTTAAAACCGTTTTGTAATTATACTAAGAGAAGAAAAATGAAGAAATTTCTAAGCAATAAAAAGAACATAAATGTGCTTTTAGGAGGACTTTTATTAGTAGTTTTTGCGCAAGGTATTTTCATTGCGAAGTTGTATTCGGAAAAGGACAACAAAAATTATGAAGTAAACCTTGTAAAAATAAACACTGAAAAAGACAGTGTAGATTATCTGAAAATGAAAACTGATCTTACATTGGTAGATCAAACCGTAGCAGAACTGAATTCTTTCCTTAAATCTAAGGATGTTCCCAACGAGAAAGTTACTATTCTGAGCAAAGACAGTATCTCCAACTCTATTTATCTGGCAAAACAGGCAAACCGATACAGCCAGTACCTGATGAATCTTCAGAAAAAGCTACTGGAAGTTCCTTTGGGAATGCCTACTGAAGGTTATATTTCGTCTAACTTCGGAGTGAGAAAAAATCCTATTCCTTTTAAAACCGTTTTAGCCTCCGTAAAAAGCAGTGCTGCAAAACCCGCTGCCGTTGCAGCCGCAACTCCGGAAGTAAAAGCTGAGCCTGTAGAAAAAATTATAGAAGTAACGGACAGCTATGGAAACAAAAGAGAAGTAAAAGTAATGGTAACGCCAAAAGCATCTTCTGCTGCTCCTGTTTCGTCAGCAAAATCTGTTGCAGCCGGATCTGAAAAGCCTGCCGAGAAAAACAATGCGCCTGCAGAAGCAGATCAGATGCAGTTTCATAAAGGACTGGATATTGCCGTTGCTTACGGATCGGATGTCGTGGCAACTGCAGCCGGAACGGTTATTTTTTCCGGACAGAAAGGAGGATATGGAAACTGTGTGATCGTTTCTCACGGAAACGGACTGGCAACTCTTTACGGACATTTGTCGCAGTTGGTCGCTAAAGTGAATGATAAAGTGAAAGTGGGACAGGTTATCGCCAAATCCGGAAATTCGGGTCGTTCTACCGGACCTCACCTTCATTATGAGGTACATAAGAATAATACTCCGG
The DNA here is from genome assembly GCF_003094695.1 of Chryseobacterium sp. HMWF035. Lineage (NCBI taxonomy): Bacteria > Pseudomonadati > Bacteroidota > Flavobacteriia > Flavobacteriales > Weeksellaceae > Chryseobacterium > Chryseobacterium sp. HMWF035. The sequence continues at coordinate 2,452 of NZ_QEHP01000115.1, forward strand.
TAAATCCGAAGTTGTTTATGAATCTTTAAAATGAGAGTTAAAATATAGAGTTTCGGCGGCACCTTCGGTAGTCATGGTCGGAAGATTTTTTTTATTATTTTGAATAATGTTTTTTTTAATTTAACTATTTGATTTCCAATTAATTGTATTTCTGTTTTGGTTTTT
>NZ_QEHP01000116.1:0-9427 GCF_003094695.1 Chryseobacterium sp. HMWF035
GTTTTATCCAATGCCAAAAGTAATGAATCTTTTTTAAGATTATACCCATAATACTGATCATTAATATAATAATCCTGATGAGCAATATTAATAAGACCTCTGATTTTTTTTACTTCAAAAGCTGAATCAAACAACAGTTTTTTATTTCTGTCGAAAACTTTTATAGAATTTTTTCCCTGATTGAGATCTACAGAAACCGTCTGTCCTCCGGCAATTACACCTTCCGAACCGTTATTGATTTTGTAGTAAAATGTATCTGGCGTAGGATTGTCTACTACGTAGTAATTTTTTTTGGCTAAAAAAAGGAAATAAATCCCAAAGGCTACGATAAACGCCACAACTGCAATAAGTAAGCCTTTTAAGGAAGGATTGTTTTTCATAAGATTGTAAAGTACAATTTTTGCAAATTTAGTAATATTTTTAATTCTCTGTTATTAATATTAATTATTAACTTTGCATCTTTAAAAAAAATCATATAAACGAATGCCGAATACGATCATTATTGGTTCTGGATCTTACCTTCCCAGCAGAATTATCGGAAGAGACTTTTTTCTAGATTCAGAGTTTTATTCAGAAGACGGGGTGAAGATTGACAAGCCTGCTGAGGAAACGATCTCAAAATTTGTAGAAATTACAGAGATAGAAAACAGAAGATTCATAGAAGATGATCTTTCCAACTCAAAAATCGGTTACGAAGCTGCAAAAATTGCTATTGCAGATGCAAAAATAGATCAGGAGGAACTGGATTATATCATTTATGCGAGCAATTTCGGTGAGGTTACCGTAAACGGATACGCAGATTTCATGCCGACAATGGCAGCGAGAGTAAAGAGCAAACTGGGCATTAAGAACAGAAAATGTGTTACTTACGACATGCTTTTCGGATGTCCGGGATGGGTGGAAGCAATGATTTTAGCAGATAATTTAATTAAAGCTAAAGTGGCTAAAACTATTTTGGTAATCGGAGCTGAAACGTTGAGCAGAGTAACAGATCCGCATGACAGAAACAGAATGATCTTCGCAGACGGAGCCGGCGCTGTCGTGGTACAGGCTACAGATCAGGAAAATGTAGGAATTATTGCTCACAATACAATTTGTGATAACGGTGTGGAACTGGATTATCTTGCCAACGGACCATCCATCAACAAAGATTCTGACCAGACCCGTATTTTCGTAAGAATGCAGGGTAGAAAAATCTACGAATACGCATTGAAAAACGTTCCTGCTGCAATAAAAGAAACCATTGAAGACGCAGGTCTGTCTATTGAAGATATCAACAAAATATTAATCCATCAGGCGAATGCAAAAATGGATTATGCGATGATCGAAAGACTTCACAAGCTTTATAATGTGAAAGATTACGATCATTCTATCTCTCCAATGACGATTCAGGATTTCGGAAATTCTTCTGTGGCTACAATTCCTACCATGTTTGATTTAATAATTAAAGGAAAAATGGAGGGTCAATCGTTTAAAGAAAAAGGTAACATTGTCATGACTTCGGTAGGTGCCGGAATGAACATCAATGCTATCGTTTACAGATTTCCTTAACAATATTTAATTTAAAATATAATAAAGCACAGGGAAATTAATTCTTTGTGCTTTTTTTAAACTTAGTTATGCAAAGAAACTTTTTTATCATTGCGGCAGTTTTTCTTTTTCTGGAAATTTATATTTACCAGGCGATCAGAACCTTAACAGACAATAACTGGATCAAAATAGGCTATTGTATTATTTCTTTAGCGGTTTACGGCTTTTTCGCTTACGAAGTTTCTCACTTCAGCAGAGCCGACCGAAGCATGATGCGCGCACAGATTATGATTTCGCTATTTCTGGTTTTTATCTTGCCTAAAATTTTCATTGTTTTGTTTTTATTAATCGATGATATTTTCAGAACCGGAAGTTATCTTATCGGACTTACCCGACCATCGGAGAACTTTTTCCCTGAAAGACGAAAGTTTTTAAGCATCATGGGATTAGGTTTGGGAGGTGTTCTTTCAGCTCTTTTTATCGATGGAATTACATTTGGAAAATACCGCCATAAAGTAAGAAGGGTAAGAATGAATTTCGCGAATCTTCCCAAAAGCTTTAAAGGATATAAAATCGTACAGATTTCCGACGTTCACAGTGGAAGTTTTGCAGACCCGGGAAAGCTTCAGCATGCGATTGACTTAATCAACGAACAGAATCCTGATCTGGTTCTTTTCACAGGAGACATGGTGAATAATGTAGCCAAAGAATTCAAACCCTTCATTCCCCTGTTTTCAAAAATCAAAGCAAAAGACGGAAAATTTGCCGTTCTTGGAAACCACGATTACGCAGATTATGTGAGCTGGGATTCTCCGGAAGCCAAAAAGAAAAATCTTGATACCTTAATTGATTACGAAAGACAAGCCGGTTTTGATATGCTTCGGAACGAACACAGAATCATTGAAAAAAACGGAGAAAAAATATACATTTTAGGAGTTGAAAACTGGGGACTGAAACCTTTTCCGCAGTTTGGAAGATTGGATGATGCATTAGAAGGCGTCCCGGAATCTGCCGTTAAGATCTTAATGAGCCATGATCCTACCCATTTTGATTATGTGGTGAAAAAACACCCTGCAAATGTTCATTTAACGCTTTCAGGACATACCCACGGAATGCAGTTTGGTTTGGATCTTAAAAATGTAAAATGGTCTCCTGTTCAGTACAAATACCCGAAATGGGCTGATTTATACGAAAGCGAAGGAAAAATGCTGTATGTAAACAGAGGTTTTGGAGTTTTGGGATATCCCGGAAGAGTCGGCGTTTTACCGGAAATTACGCTTTTTGAACTGGCTTAAATCACAAACACTTATTGCGTTTGATTCAAAGATATTTTTCACTCAGTTTTTCGATAAGTAAATTTGAATCAATCGCATTCTCATCAAATCTTGTTAAAACTTCACGAACCTTAGGATATTCGTCTATGAATTCAAGATTTTCGATTTCTTCTAATTTAAAGTCATTCATGATTTCCCGGAACAATTCTTCATCTACTCCCCAATATTTTATATATTTACTTTCATCAATAAATATTTCAACTAAACTTTCATCATCATTGTAGATTAGCCCAAAATTTATAAAAGCATCCTGAGTGAGTTCTTTTTTATATTGATTAATAAATTTCAAAATACTGTCTTTTTCCTCATAATTGCCATAATTTAAATCAAAATCAATATGCCCAAATAGAACAGCCGCAACTTCGGGTAATGTTTTTGAAAGCGCAACAATTAAATTCCAGAGGTTAGAATTATCAATATTTATTTCAGCAAAAAAATCAAATCCTATCGATTCATTCTCAGAATTATTTTCTTTAAGCTTAAAAGTATATCCCTGAACAATATTTGCAGTTTTACTCTCTTCCCATCTTTTTAAGATTGAAGGATTGTTGGGAATCTCATCTTCATTTAAAAATCTTATCGTTTTGGGGAATTCCAAAGTTTTTTTCATAATTAAAAAATATAATCTTTCATACGGGAAGTAGCCATTTCTTTCTCGTTAATCCAACTCAGGAGGGCATCTAATTTGTCCTCCATTTTTTTCCCGGAGTTCAGTTTTCTGTAAAAAGGGATATCGAATCTATACTTTTTAAAGTCTGTAAACTGCCATGAATTAAGATAGATCAAAACGAAATCGTCTTTTTTCAGGGTTTCAAAAACCATACTCTGATAATAATTCGTAGGCACAATCTGGAATACAAAATCGTTATACGGCAACTGACTGTAAGGAGAAATACTTTCCGGAACAATACTCAATCCGTTTTCTTCATTAATCTGCGTGTCTCTTTTCAGACGTTTGAAAGGGAAAAGAATATCAGCATTATCAATATTGGAAACGTAATTAAATTCCAGCAACTTTAAATCTTCCTGAGGAACTTTGATGTCTTTCTGACGAATTCCGCGAATCTGTTTTTCTAAAAATTCCTGAGTAAATTTTTTAGCATTTTCAATTTCCTGAAGGGTAGAATTTTTATTATAAAAAGCAATTTCATGCCCTTTGGATGAAATTGCTTTTATTAAATTCTGAAGTTTTTGAGCGATCGAAATCTCTACAAAGAAACTTGCTTTAACATCATGAATATCTAAAATTCTAAGAATTGCTTTCGTATTATCCTCTGAAATTTTCAGCCTCTCCTCATCAGAAATAAACTGCTCTTTTTTACAGTCAGCTTCAATATTCAGGATGTTAAAAGTAAACAATATCATTTAAATTAAATTTTAGATAATTTTTATAATAAATTAAAAATCAGATGTTAAAATAATTCTTATTTAAATTAAAACTTGAAGTAAATTAATTTTTAGCTAATTTGATTTTCAAATTTTTAATCATGTCTTTTGTCATTTCAGAAATCCCGAAATCATAGCTTAATCCCCAGTCTTTTTTCGCTACGGAGTCATCAATTGAAGCCGGCCATGAATCTGCAATCGCCTGTCTGAAATCCGGTTTATAATCGATCTCGAATTCCGGAATTTCTTTCTTAATTTCTTCAGCCAGTTCTTTTGGCGTGAAAGACATTCCGCCTAGATTATAAGAAGATCTTACGGTAAGATTTTCTTTTGGAGCATCCATTAATTTCAGGGTTGCGTTGATGGCATCATCCATATACAACATCGGCATTCCTGTGTTTTCGGAAATAAAACTTGTGTATTTTCCTTCTTCGATGGCTTCATAAAAAATCTCAACAGCATAATCTGTAGTTCCACCACCTGCAGGAGTTTTCCATGAAATCAATCCCGGATAACGGATGCTTCTTACATCTACTCCATGCTTGTCAAAATAATACTCGCACCATTTCTCACCCGCCATTTTAGAAATTCCGTAAACCGTTGTAGGATTTAGAACCACATCCTGCTCTACATTTTCTTTCGGAATTCCTTTTCCAAAAACCGCAATGGAACTCGGCCAGAAAATCTTTTGAATAAGTCCTTCTTTTGCCATTTCACAAAAATGAAGCAGGGGCTCCAGATTTAGCTTCCATGCGAAAACCGGCTGCTTTTCTGAGGTACCCGACAATAATGAAGCCAAATGATAAACGGTAGTAATATCGTAGTCTTTGATCACCTGTCTTACCAATTGGGTATTGGTAACATCCATTCTTTCGTAATGACCTGCCGCGGTAATTCCCTTTTGCCATCTGTCGAGCCCCGAAGCAACTACATTTTCTGCTCCGTGAATTTCAACAAGTCTGTTTGTAAGCTCGGTGCCGATCTGTCCTAAAGCACCTGTAATAAGTATTCTTTCCGTGTGGGATTTCATTTTTAACTTTTATTTGTTGATCGAAAGCAAAAGTAAATATTTTACCCCCTATCTTAAAACAAAATTGTAAATTCGAATATAAATTTTGTAAATGAAAAAGATTATTATTTCACTTATTTTATTTTCTACCACAATTTCAGCACAATACACAGATATTACTATTGTGAAGGAAGTGAAGGTTAAAAATAAAGGAGTGGTTGTTTCTGCGCATCCGTTAGCAAGCGAGGCAGGAGCAAAAGTTATGAAAATGGGAGGAAATGCGTATGATGCAATTGTTGCTACGCAATATGCACTTGCCGTTGTTTATCCGCAGGCGGGAAATATCGGCGGAGGCGGATTTTTGGTTGGTGTAAAAAATAATGGTGAAAAATTTACAATCGATTATCGTGAAACGGCGCCTAAAAAAGCAAGCCGCGATATGTATGTCGACAAAAACGGAAAAGCGAACACGGATCTTTCCCAAAACGGGAGATTAGCGGTTGGTGTTCCGGGAAGTGTGGCAGGTTTTTTTGCTACTTTAAAATACTGTAAGCTTCCGATGGAGAAACTAATTCAGCCCGCTATAGATCTTGCTGAAAAAGGATTTGCGATTACCGAACAGGAAGCTAACTTACTGAATAACAATAAACAGAATTTCCAGAAGCACAATCAGTCTTCCATTGTTTTTGTTAAAGATATTCCATGGAAAGCCGGAGATCTTTTGGTTCAGAAGGATTTGGCTGAAACGTTAAAGTTAATTCAGAAACAAGGTCTAAAAGGCTTTTACGAAGGAAAAACGGCGGAACTTCTGGTTTCTGAAATGAAAAAAGGAAACGGAATTATTACTTCTGAAGATCTTAAAAATTATAAAGTTGCCGAAAGAAAAGCACTTGAATTTGATTACAAAGGAAATCAGGTGGTTTCTATGCCTTTGCCTTCTAGCGGCGGACTTCTTCTTGCGCAAATGCTGAAAATGGCAGGTTATGAAAATCTGGAGAAATATCAGCAAAATTCTACGCAGGCTGTTCAGGTGATGGTGGAAGCCGAAAGAAGAGCGTATGCAGACAGAGCGGAATATATGGGGGATCCGGATTTTATTCAGGATAAAACGTCTTATCTGATTTCTGACGAATATCTGAAAAACCGATGGAAAAGTTTCAGTTTCAGTAAAGCGACTCCAAGTGCGGAAGTCGGGAAAATAACCAAACAACCCAAAGAATCTACAGAAACTACTCATATTTCTGTAATTGATAAGGATGGAAATGCAGCGGCTGTTACGACTACTTTAAACGGTTTATACGGAAGTAAAGTTGTTGTTTCCGGTGCGGGATTTTTCTTAAATAATGAAATGGATGATTTTTCCATAAAACCGGGTGTTCCGAATATGTTTGGCGCAGTGGGAGGAGAAGCCAATTCCATTCAGCCGAATAAAAGAATGCTTTCTTCGATGACTCCAACGATTGTTCTGAAAAACGGAAAACCTTACATGGTAGTCGGAACTCCGGGAGGAACGACGATTCCGACTTCTGTTTATCAGGCCATTGTTGATGTGATCGATTTTAAGCAGAATGCGAATATTTCTGTCAATGCTCCGAAATTTCACCATCAGTGGCTTCCTGAAACGGTTGCTTTTGAAAAGAATTTTCCTGAAACCACGATTAAGGATCTGGAAAAATTAGGATATAAGTCTGAAAAATGGAACCAGATCGGAAGAACAGAAATGATTCTGATTGATGACAACGGAAATATTCATGCGGTTGCAGACGGACGCGGTGATGATTCTGTGGCGGTAGAATAGTTGAAATTTTGTAGTTAATATAAAAAAAGCTGACTCAAAAGCATATTAATTAATTGATTATCAAATGTTTTTATTCATCAGAATGGCAAGGGTAAAATAATCTGGATTTTGAGACCGTTTTTTGAGATTCTTGCTTCATTAAAATTATATAAAGATTTAAAATAATTTGGTTTCGGCTCGGGCTTCGCCCGAGCCGAAACTATTCATGACATTTGTCATTATTTAAAGCAAATTTCACTAATTTTCGGCTTTTAAAATCAATATTCTTTTGAAAGCAAAAAAAATTTACCACCAGCTTTATTTTCAGGTTATTATTGCGATTGTTGCAGGAATTCTTCTAGGAAGATTTTATCCTGAACTTGGTGAAAAAATGAAACCTTTGGGCGACGGATTCATCAAACTCGTGAAAATGATTATTGCTCCGGTGATTTTCATTACCCTCACCTTAGGAATCGCGCACATGACTGATTTGAAGAGAGTGGGCAGAATTGCGGTTAAAGCAATGATTTATTTCTTTACGTTTTCAACGTTGGCATTGGTTATCGGTTTGGTGGTAGGAAATATCTTACAGCCGGGTCATGGTCTTAATATTGATCCTTCTACCCTTTCGGGCGATGTTTCTCAGTATCAGCAAAAAGCTCATGAAACGACTTTAACGGGTTTCATCATGAATATTATTCCGGAAACACTGTTTAGTCCGTTGGTTGGAGATAATATTCTGCAGGTTCTTCTTGTTGCTATTTTAATGGGCGTAGCTTTGGTTTTAACGAAAGAAAAAAGCCAGAAAGTAACGGATTTTTTACAGGATCTTTCCACTCCGGTTTTTAAAATTGTGCATATGCTGATGAAACTGGCGCCGATCGGAGCTTTTGGAGCGATGGCTTTTACCATTGGAAAATACGGACTTCATTCGGTTTTGAATCTGATTTTTTTGGTGGGAACGTTTTATATAACTTCTGCATTGTTTGTGGTTTTGGTTTTAGGCGCTGTCGCCTGGTACAACGGTTTTAATATTTTTAAGCTGATGTATTATCTGAAGGAGGAGCTTTTGCTGGTTTTAGGAACGAGTTCTTCAGAATCTGCACTTCCCGGAATTATGGAAAAGCTTGAAAAAGCAGGCTGTTCAAGAGCGATTGTCGGTTTGGTGGTTCCTACAGGATATTCTTTCAATCTCGACGGAACCAATATTTATATGACGCTGGCTTCGCTTTTTATTGCACAGGCTTTAAATATTCATCTTCCAATCGAGAAACAAATTATTCTTCTTTTGGTTGCCATGCTGAGTTCTAAAGGCGCAGCCGGAGTTACGGGAGCGGGATTTGTGACTTTAGCAGCAACATTAGCGGTTGTTCCTGAAATTCCGATTGCCGGAATGACGCTGATTTTAGGAATCGATAAGTTTATGAGTGAATGCCGTGCTTTAACCAACGTTATCGGAAATTCTGTAGCAACGGTAGTGGTTGCCAACTGGGAAAAGCAACTGGATAAAGAGCAACTGCACTATTGTCTGGATCATCCGAATGAAGTGGAAAAAAAACTGGAGGTTTAGCCTGACATTGTTTAATCTGAAACAGATTTAGGTTTTATAATGACTTTCATCTAGCCGTGATGTTCTATGTTAATACGCAAATTAATCAGGTTAAAATTTTAAAGTTTTTTTAATAATCTGGTTGATAAGCCGTTTTATTTTTTACTACACCGAAACAGATTCTTAAAAGCTTGTTGCAAACTGCGATCAATGCTAATTTCTTAGGTTTTCCTTTTGCCAACAAACGCTGGTAAAGTTCTCTGCAGTGAACGTTGTGTTTCATTGCAGTCCAAGAGCAGACATACAAAAGACTCCTGATATGGGTTTTAGAAGTTCTGCATTTTCCGGGCGAATAAGATTTCTTTCCCGATTGGTAAATCCTGGGCGCCAATCCAAAATATTTTACCAGTGATTTTACTGAATCAAAGTTTTTAAATCCTGATGTAGCTGTCATGAGTTGTAATGAGGTCTTCTCACCAATTCCTGATACACTTTGTATCAAATATTTTACTTTCTTAAATTCCTCATCCTGAAGTTTTGGAAGACGCAGTTCAACTTCTTTGATTTCTTTTTCCAACTGTTTAAGCCTTCTTTCATAATGCTTTTCTGTGTCAGGATTTAAGTAAGGATTAAAACGTAGCGCTTTTAGTTTCACCGCATATCTGCGTTTTTCTTCTTCCAGATCATTCAAAAGTTTAATCTCCTGGTCAAGATGCTCAATCTCAATACTTTTGGGAACATAACTTTCAGGACGAAACAATTCTCCATAGAGTCTGATGGCTTTAGCATCTTCTGCATCTGTTTTAGTGATGATGTTTTTCATCCTGCAAAAATGTTTAATA
>NZ_QEHP01000117.1:0-5400 GCF_003094695.1 Chryseobacterium sp. HMWF035
ATCTGTAATAATATATCTATGTACAATTTTATTTCTTTCATTGTAAAGTTCAAATAATTCATTGTACAGATCAATATCTATGATTTTCATCTCTTGAGCTTCTCTATAAATATTTTTTTCATTTATTGGCTTGTCCTTATGATCTTGAAAAAGATATTTTATTCTAAATAATTTTGTGTTATCTAAAATTTGATATTTTAAAACAATAGATAGTCTAAGATAAGCATCTATCTGATTGGCATTTATAATAATAAGCTCTATGGCTGACTGATTTTCAATTGCTTTAACTTTTAAATCAAAAGTTGCTCCTAATGATGCTACGAACTTTTCATAACGGAAGAGATGAGTTGCTAATATACGGCTGTTTGGTTCTATACAGATTAATGATTTTAGGGAGTTCTCGACCTTCTCAATTTCTTTTTCTAGTTTATCATTAATCACCTTGGTCTTCTGGTAAACATATTTTGCCATGAAAAAATAATCTTTTACCGTTGTGGCCCATACCAGAATTACAAACTCATCATTCTCATTAATCACTTGTTTTATAAATTTGAGATTATTTTCAAAATATTCATGTTTATTTCTGAATCGTTGATATTTATTTTTTTTCCTTTTTATAATGACTTACTTGAAAACACCCAATAGAATTTCTAAATGGTTCAAAGCTGAATGGTGGAGAATTTTCTAAACCCACAATTTCATTTCTATAATCCCATCCCACAGGGATATCTATTTCAAAAACACCATCAGGACTAGTAAATTTTTTCATATTGCTAAGTATATTGCAAATAAGTCTAAATTACTTATTTTATATTAAATTTATTTATGATTATAAAATTACATTTATAAAAATAAGAGGATGACAAAAAGAGTTGAATATTACTATTTGCCAAAAAAATACTGGAAAAAGCATAGCTATTGTGAGTTTGTTATAAGTCAAATCGAAGAACTTATCCTTGATGAAAGATTCATTGAACTAAAAGTACAAACATTTGAATTTTCCAAAGATATAATTGACAAAATAAATGTTTCAGATGAACATCTGTTTGATAGAATGTCAGAATTAGGATTTACTAATGAATTGACAAAGGTCGTTAGAACACAGTTGGTTCTATCGCTAATAATGGAAACCTGTTACTTTATACAAGAAAGTCTTTTATGTTCACTAAAAATGCGAATGACAGTGTGTTTTACATTGCTTAGAAAACCTTTTTTGGAAATTTTAATTCTTGTTATGAGAATTCTAAACGAATCTGATTTTATTGATAAATTCAACAACCTTGAAGGATTCGACCCTATAAAAACTACACCAAATGAAAAAAGAGATTTAATACTAAAGACAAACTACTTGCTTAATGATTTATTTAATAATGAAGACTTGTATCAGTACATTTTTGACAAAGATTTTGGAGATAGCTTATTTAACATAACTAATAATGCAATTCATTTATATACAGATAGAAATCCAGTATCAGCAACAGAGAAACAAAACTTAAATTTCATATTTGGTACTCAGGAAAATATTGATGATATGTGGGAATATATATATTATAATATTCCGATGCTTTTAACATTTTTAGCTTTTTCTATTGACTTATTAGTATTTAAATCTACTACAGTAGATGAAGATGTTTTTTTGAAAAGGCATAAAATGAGAGAAAAGTTAAGAAAAAGATATAAAGTTGAATAGATAAAACTAAGAATTAATGCTAACAAATCTTTTACAGATTTAAAGCCAATTATTGTAAATTTTTGAAAAATAGCTGCAAACTATTAAATCACAATTATTATTGTTTTTGTCAAAGGTGATGTTAATTCTATTACAATTTTTTTCGATATCAATTTGTAAATCACAATTCTCTTTTATTCTGTAAAAATAAGAATACCACTTATCGCAATCTGTAGGGATAGGAAATAAAACAAATGCAATAATTCCAAAATTCGAATTAAGCTTTTTTGTATCTGATATAATAGAATTAAAATTCTTTGTTATAGGTCTTCGACAACTTTTTACACCCGGTATATTCCAATTTGTGTTTGGTGTTTTTAGTTCCACGCTGTAGAAATCATTATCTTTGAAAAAAGATAAATCATATCTATCTTTCCGTCTTTCATATGAGCTTTCAACAAAAACATCCGTGAATTTTTGTTTCTCTAATTTATTAGCTAATTCAAACTTAAGCCATCCTTCAAATTTATTTCGACTTTTACAGCAATACTGATCACTTCAGAATTCTCAAGAATAATTTCGGTAATTAATTGTTTTATTAATTGATCCAATAGTTTTATTTTTTTCGATTTAATTAAAATTAAAGTTTTAACTGCAGAATTTTACTATTATGATTCTTGTCCCCTTTCTGCATCATTTTTTCTATACCCGAAAAAGCCGGAAATTACAAATAAAAGATCATCCGTAATTTTTTTTACTTTTTCAGGTTGTTGATTTTCTACTTTTAACTGATCTTTTATTAACACAAATTCTTGACTAAAAAACTGATGAAAACCAACCATAAATAGAATGCTTAAGATTAGCTGACATTGCGCTGCCAAATTATCAAGGTCTGCTTTAAACTAAGCAGATTCAATTTCGATTTTCTTCGAACTATCTAAATTTTTTAAATAATCTGGGATTGGCTCCTTAATAGGAAAGCCGTCGTAATGTTTTACACAATTTGAAATCCAATTTATTTTCTCAGAAATTTTAAATGAGTTAATTGTTTTGAGTAAATCTTTATCTATTAATTTCTTTAGATATGAATTTAAGTCCAAAAAATTCTTTTCAAAATCAATCTCTTTAAAAAACTCATTTAGAATTCGTAAAAGAGCTTTGAGATAACCTTCATATTTATGATATGCACCAACATATCCTAATCTGATTGTTTCATAATAGTTTTCTTTGAGTTCATGACTCGAAATATTAATTAAATGCTTGTATTTTGAAGAGTTTAAGTTTCTTTGGAAATCTTGTGAAGCTCTTGATGCCGCAGGTAGAAAATATTGGATAAACAAGTTCTTGAATGAGTTTATTTCCGAAATATGTTTAACTACAAAATTAAACATCTTATTACCAAGAGGATCATCTTGTGTTAATGAAAAGTTATTTATTTGAGAAAATTGCTTTATTAAATTTTCCACTAAAATGTCAATAGGATTATTTTTTTTCATCTATCTTATTAAGTAAGTTTGTGAGATAGTTTTTAAATTGTAAAATTAAATTAATTTGCAATTATTCTATTATTCTTAAATGTAAAATTTATTTTAGGAACTAAGTTGGATTTAGTAATTTTTTTAGAATAATATCTAAAATATAAAGTAAGTTTTTTATTTTAGTGAAAACAATATCTAATGAAAATTTCAAAGGTTGCCAAAAAAAGTATTATTGAAACAATACTTTCAATATCAAATCCTTTTAACTTAACGGATAATTTTACCATAACAGATTTTCTTTTGTTAATATGGGATTTGGAAAATATGCCTTCTGAAGAAAACAGAAAGAATGCCCTAGATGATGTGGCGCAATATATGTTACGTAATGATGATTGGGATTTTGAGTTTCTCTTTTTTGAGAAGTTAGAAATTTTAGAAATTAGTACAAAACAATTTATTAGCTTTTTAAATGTAATTATTTCTCCAGATGTCAGAGAAAATGAGGATAGTATTTATCAAATTTATTTTCTAATCAATCCTTATTTAGAAAAAGAGAATTTATCTTATTATTTAAAAGAATATAATGAATTACAGCTTCCGGTTTATACTATACAAAAATTAAAAGTCGATGAGCCGAATGATATAAATGAGAATAAAATTCCAATTTTTCTTATTGATAATCCAACTGGTCGCTCAGATAGAAGAAATTCGCACGTAAAACCGAATGTTTTGCCTTCGATGGTGCTTGTTTGGAATGAGGGATGGAATGATTTTAATCTTCAGACAGAATTTGATTTGTTTTTTTATGATATTGAAGGATATGACTATTATATTGGTTCGACAAAAATTATATCAAAAAAAACTAATGTAGTTATAGATGAACTCAGAAGTTTACCCCAACCTTTTTATTTATTAAACAGTCAATTTTGTACGTTAGGACAATCGCAAAAATTCTATAATAAATTAAAGGAAAATCTAGGAAAAAATTTAGAGAGTTTTTTGTGGGCACTTAAAGATGCTGCTTTTTTTCCTGATATTGCTGAAAAATTTGAAAATGATAGCAGTTTTAATACTTCGCTTATTCGTTATAATGAAGTTGAGAGGTTACTGAGAACTGCTAAGTTCAGTATTTATGATTATGACTTGGAAAACTTGTACAACTTTAAATACAATTTTCAACCAAAATTTGCTAAAAATAAGGTTGAGATAGATTTTAGGTTTAGTGATAAAGGTTTATCTTCCAATAGGATTTATGCAATGATTGGTAAAAATGGGACAGGAAAAACACAATTCATGACTTCTCTTCCCTTAGATATTTCACAAAAAAAGAATGAGAAATTCTCTCCAAAATATCCATCCTTCAGTAAAGTAATTGCTGTTTCTTACAGCGCTTTTGATTCTTTTGAAATACCTAGAAAAACATCCTCATTTAACTATGTATATTGTGGGCTTAGAGACAGTGCGGGAGAGAGAATTACTGATAAGGGATTAGTTTTGAGGTTTCATAGTTCTAGAAAAAAACTAGAGGAACAAGAAAGAATGTCTACGTGGGTAGAATTGTTGTACAATTTTATTGAACGTGATATAATCGACTTATTCATTAAAAAAAAGAGACGAAATTACACTTTTGATTATACTGGTTTCAGTACTACACGGAAGTTGCTAAGCTCAGGACAGAGTATATTACTATATATTATTACTGAAATTGTTGCTAACATTAGATATGATTCTATTATACTTTACGACGAACCAGAAACGCATTTGCACCCAAATGCAATATCTCAATTAATAAATACAATTTATGATCTTGTAACAGAGTTTCAGTCCTATTGTATAGTTGCTACACATTCTCCCTTAATAATTAGAGATTTATTATCAAAAAATGTGCTTGTCGTTGAAAAAGAGGCAGAATATTTTTCAGTACGAAAATTAGGAATAGAGACATTTGGAGAAAATTTAACAGTTTTGACTGATGAAGTTTTCGGCAATAGAGAGATTCCCAAACAGTACCGAGAAATCTTGCGAGAGTTGGTAAGTATTGGTTTATCATATGAGGAGATAGTTGATAAATTAGAATCTGACGAAATACCTATGTCTTTGAATGCAAATATATATTTAAGTAGTTTATATGAGAAATCTTAAAGCATTTTCAAAGATTTGTATTGATTTTTTTGATGAAGTTGTCGCATCAAAAAAGGATACAATAAAAGATCCTACATATAAATATAGAATAGGTTTGTTGAAGGCTAATAT
>NZ_QEHP01000118.1:0-11983 GCF_003094695.1 Chryseobacterium sp. HMWF035
AAATACAATTAATTGGAAATCAAATAGTTAAATTAAAAAAACATTATTCAAAATAATAAAAAAAATCTTCCGACCATGACTAGCGGCTTTGCCGCCGCAAAACCTGAATCTTGAAAATGGCGAGTGCGAAAAGTACGATAAAGCTCCTGAAAAAGAAAAATCCCGCAGAAAATCTACGGGACTATATTTTGAATGGATAAAAATTATTTCTGAACTGCAGGTAAATTTCCAGCCGCTTTCTGAACTTTCTTATAGGTATACGAACACATGATGATACTGAATTCGTACAGTAAAAGCAGTGGAAATGCTGCCATCAACATACTTAAAACGTCTGCCGGAGTGATAATTGCTGCAACTACCATGATTAAAACAATCGCATGACGACGGTATGTTTTCATAAAGGTTGGTGTAAGAATTCCGATGGTAGTAAGGAAATAAATAAGAACCGGAAAAAGGAAAATTACGCCCATTCCTAAAACTACCTGTAAAAACAGAGTCGTATAATCGCTTAAATCATAAAGCGGAATAATAATATCGGAGATTTTGAAAATAACCCCGAAATTAACGGCAAAAGGAAGGATTAAATAATATCCGCATAAAACGCCCGTCATAAATAAAATCCAAACTGAATTGATGATAAAGATTGAATTTTTTCTTTCATTCGGATGTAAAGCGGGACTGATGAATCTCCAAAGTTCCCATACAATATAAGGAAAAGCCAAAACAATTCCTCCAAAAATGGAAACTGCCATCATCACATTAAACTGCTGGTAAAGCTTGCTTGCACGAACCGGAAAATCTTTCGGAAGGTGAATGCTGTCTTCGCCCAAAATCATTTTGGAAAAATGATTAACAATCTCAAAGGTGGCAAAATCATTTCGGGTAGGACCAAAGAAAACGTGATCCATAATCCAGTTGATATTGAAACCGATAATAACTGCAGCAATTATAATAGCGAGAATTGAACGGATGAGATGACCTCTTAGTTCACCAATATGTCCCCAAAAAGACATGTCTTTAGCATCACTCACAGGATAATATTTTTTTAAGATTTCAAATTTAGGAAAAAAGTTTCAGTAAAAGGAAGTTTAATATCAATACTGTGGACTAATTCTCTATTTTCATATCGTTGAGCAGATTTTTAGCAATTTTGCAGATTTCTTTCCATCGCTCATCCAGATTAAGGTCTACTTTTTCGAAAAACCATTCGTCCTCAGTAATTTTTGATACAGCCTCTTTAAATTGTAAAAGCTTAGGAACCGTTGCCGCACCGATCAGGTTGTTTCTCAGCATAGTTTTGAAAATTTCTTCGGTAAAGACAAATTCTATATCTTCTTCAAGTCTTCTGAATGGAAAATCTTCCGAGGCATTAGTTCTGAATTTTTCGGCATCATAAGTACACAGGACTAAAACTTTTACCAATATATCATAATATTCATTACTGTTTTCATCAAATGTATGTTCCGTGAAATAATTTATCTTTTGCTCCTTCTTTCTTGATATAGTATAAGTTCTGGGCTGGTCTGCGTGGTAATAGATATAATTTCTCAGGATATAAAATAAAAGACCTGCCAAGAGAAGTAAAAAATACATAACGGAGATTAATTAATTCCTTCATCCAGCAATTTATGCAGATCGATAATCCCGAAATATTTTCCGTTTTCCGTTACCACAAGCTGTCCGATATTATTGTCCTTTAATATTTTCATGGCTTCTTTAGCCAAAGCGTTTCTCTCGATGGTTTTCGGATGCGCAGACATGATGTCTTTTGCCAGAACTTTCGCAATATCATCACCTTTTAAGAGCATTCTTCTCAAATCACCGTCGGTAATCACCCCGATAATTTCGTCATTATTCGTTACAACTGTGATTCCGTGTCGGGAACCGCTGATCGAGATGATGACATCTTTTACCGTATCATTTTCTGTAACCTGAGGTTTTTGGGATGAAAGGAAATCATCTACTTTGGAAATTAAATTTTTACCCAGACTTCCTCCCGGATGAAATTTAGCAAAATCATTCGCCTTAAAATCATTCATTTCCATTAAAGCAATCGCCAAAGCATCTCCCAAAGCCATTTGCAGAGTGGTTGAACTTGTAGGCGCAAGTTTATTCGGACACGCTTCCTTTTCTACATACGTATCTAAAATAATTTCGGAAAATTCAGCAAGTTTACTGGATTTATTTCCCGTCATTCCTATTAATGCAGAAGAATAGTCTTTCAGGTAAGGAACCAGATTCACAATCTCAGGTGAATTTCCGGAATTTGAAATACACAACACAACATCCTGCTTCTGGATAACGCCCAAATCTCCGTGGATGGCTTCCGAAGCGTGTAAAAACTGAGAAGGGGTTCCTGTGGAATTCAGGGTGGCAACAATCTTATTTCCAACATGTGCCGATTTGCCGATTCCCACAACGATAAGTTTTCCCTTGGCAGAATGAATAATTTCTACGGCTTTCGCAAAATCTTCATTGAGTCTGGATTTAAGTTTTTCTAATTCTGAAATTTCTATTTCTAACGTACTTTTTGCGATTGAAATAATGTCGGCTCTTTCCATTTTTACTTTTACAGGCTATACGAAAAATCTCTTAAAAAACGTTATATTTTTAAAAGGATGTTTAATATAAATTTTATTTTTTATAAATTCGTTCGCTTTTATTTTAAGCGAAAAATTCATATCTTTGGGTTAGATGCAAATTTAGCAATAGAAAATTAGATGAGCGCAAAAAAAGCCAATTTATCAGGCGAATTGAAAAAATATTTCGGGTTTTCTACTTTTAAAGGACAGCAGGAACAGATTATAGAAAACCTTTTGAACGGGAAGGATATATTTGTTCTGATGCCTACAGGAGGAGGAAAATCCTTATGTTATCAGCTTCCGGCTCTTATTTCGGAAGGTACGGCAATTGTGGTTTCTCCGCTTATAGCGTTGATGAAAAACCAGGTAGATGCCGTGAACGGGCTTTCATCTGACGATGGAGTAGCACACGTTTTAAATTCATCATTAAACAAAACGCAGACCAAACAGGTTTTCGACGATATTAAAAGTGGTAAAACCAAACTTTTATATGTTGCCCCGGAATCATTAATTAAGGAAGACTATCTGGATTTTCTGAAAGATGTGAAAATTTCCTTCTTTGCCATTGATGAAGCACACTGTATTTCAGAATGGGGGCACGATTTCAGACCGGAATACCGAAACCTGAAATCCATTATCGATAAAATTGCCGATGTTCCGGTAATTGCACTTACCGCAACGGCTACACCAAAAGTTCAGGATGATATCCAGAAAACGTTGGGAATGACGAATGCTCTGGTTTTTAAAGAAAGCTTCAACAGACCGAATCTCTACTATGAAGTACAGCCGAAAGTAAACGTAGACAAGGAAATCGTAAAGTTCATCAGTCAGAATAAAGGGAAATCCGGAATTGTTTACTGTCTGAGCCGAAGAAAAGTTGAAGAATTTGCACAGCTTTTGCAGGTAAATGGTGTAAATGCACTGCCTTATCATGCAGGTCTCGATCAGAAAATAAGGGTAGCCAATCAGGATAAATTTCTGATGGAGGAAGTGGATGTGATTGTGGCAACTATTGCTTTCGGGATGGGAATCGATAAGCCGGATGTACGTTTTGTAATTCATTACGATTTCCCGAAATCTCTGGAAAGTTATTATCAGGAAACCGGTCGTGCAGGTCGTGACGGAGGAGAAGGTCATTGTCTCGCGTTCTACGATCCGAAGGATATTGAAAAACTGGAGAAATTTCTTGCACAGAAGCCTGTTTCCGAAAGAGAAATCGGATTACAGCTTCTCAATGAAGTGGTAGGATACGCCGAAACTTCGATGAGCAGAAGACAGTATATTCTGTATTATTTTGGGGAAAATTTTGATCCAATCAATGGTGACGGAGCAAAAATGTGCGACAATTCATCGAATCCGCCCAAATTAAAAGATGCAACAGACGATCTGAGAAAAGTTCTGGAGCTGATTAACGATACAGGAGAAAAATTTAAAGCCAAAGATCTGATCTCGGTCATCGCAGGAAAAGAAACTGCGGTTACCAAGTCTTATAAACTGGAGCAGACTTCTTATTTCGGTTTCGGAAAAGAAGAAAAAGACAACCACTGGAAAACAATTTTAAGACAGGCAACAGTTCAGAATTTTTTACAGAAAGATATTGAAACCTACGGCGTTTTAAAAATAGCTGAAAAGGGTAGATTGGTTCTTGATGGTAAACTGGAACATTCTTTTATGATTGCGGAAGACAGAGAGTTTGATTTAACGCAGACAAAAGCTGAAAGCGATCAGGTTCAGATGCAGTCCGGAGGCGGTCTGGATCAGAATTTATTCAATCAGCTTAAAGAATTAAGAAAAAAAGTTGCCAAAAAACACGGAATTCCGCCTTATACGGTGTTTATGGATCCGAGTTTGGAAGATATGACGGTTCAGTATCCGATTACGGTGGAAGAAATCACCAAAATCTACGGAGTCGGGGAAGGAAAAGCCAAGAAATACGGTAAAGAATTTGCAGATTTTATCAGTAAATATGTAGAAGACAACAATATCGAACGAACTCAGGATATGGTGCTGAAACAAGTGGCAAATAAGTCCAGCCACAAAGTTTTCATCATTCAGAGTACCGATAAAAAGATTGATCTTGAAGACATTGCAAGAGCCAAAAATCTTTCAATGGACGAATTGCTGAAGGAAATGGAACGTATTGTTTATCAGGGAACCAAACTGAATATCGATTATTATATTGAAGATAATTTTGATGAAGATATTGTTGACGGTTTCATGGAATTTATGAATGAATCTGAAAGCGACAGCATGAAAGTTCTGCTTGATGAATTTGGAGATGAGCTTTCGGATGAAGAGGTGAGAATGTTGAGAATAAAATTCATCAGCGATGTTGCCAACTAAATGAAAGATGTATTAAAATATCTTTTGTATATTATAATTTTCTTGATAGGATGCTATTTCCTTTTACTTCTTTTTGGGGTATTTATAGACTGGTTTCTTCAGGGAAAAAAATAAAAAAGAAGCTCTTCCCACGAGGAGTTTCTTTTTTATTTTAAGAAAAATACTCATTTAAGTGGTATTCGTAAAGTTTGTCATTCCGTAGGAATCTAAATGTAGTACTAGAAAATTTTATGTTGAGATTCCTACGGAATGACAAACTGAACAAATGAAAAAATTAAATAGAGTTTAATTTCATACTGAAATTATTAATCAGAATGTTTAAACTTAATAGCTATAATCGTCGCAAAGACGCAAAATATTCATTAAATACGGCCTTGTCTTAAGGCGCAAAGATATTTTATCTACGATAAAATTAGGCATCAATTCTTATTGGAAATCTTTGATTTTCTTACGCCTTAAAAGTTTAAGACTAATAAAGATCTTGCGTCTTTGCGTTTTCCAATAAGTATATTTTTATTTATAAAAAAGATTAAATAAACTCTATAGGTTTGGTTTGAAGGTTAAGAAAACTTTTTACTAATTTTACAGTGATGAAAAAGATTTCTGTCATATTTATTCTGCCGGATCTGGAAACCGGAGGCGCAGAAAGAATTGTTACCACCATTGCAAATCATCTCTCACGGGATCGTTTTGAGCCTAAGATATTGCTTCTGCGCAAACAGGGAGGTTATCTCAGTATTTTGAAAGATGACGTTGAAATCATTGATGTTAATACGGAAAGAATCAGACATTCCTTAAAACCTATTCTCAGGGAAATTTACCGCAGAAAGCCGGATATTGTATTTTCCGGATTTGGAGAAGTAAACGCTTATCTGTCTTTATTCATCAAAGTTTTTCCCAAGACAAAATTTATTGCAAGGGAAACCAATGTTGTTTCTCAGCACGTTACCAGAAAGGAAATTAAATTTTTCTACAACTTCTATAACAATTATGATACGATCATTGCGCAAAGTGATGATATGAAGCATGATCTGATGCTTAATTTTAAGATTAAGCCTTCGAAAATCGTTAAAATAAACAATCCTGTAGATTTTGATTTCATTGATGAAAAAATTAAAATTTCCCATAAACCGGAAAGTTTTAAATACGGCTATAAAAATGTTGTCGCGATCGGAAATTTATCGGCAAGAAAAGGTTTTGATAACTTACTGAAGGTATTCTCAAGGCTTAAAAACGAAAATATCCTGCTTCATATTTTAGGAGACGGACAGGATCGTGAAATCTTGCATCAAATGAAAGATTTTTTAGGTCTGAAAAATGTGATCTTTCACGGAAGACAGGAAAATCCTTATCAGTTTTTAAAATATGCAGACTTGTTTATTCTTTCGTCAAGATATGAAGGTTTTCCGAATGTTTTGCTTGAAGCCGGAGCTTGCGGAACGTATTCTTTAGCCAATAATTGCCCCGGAGGAATTACCGAAATCATTCAGGACGACACCAATGGTGAAATTGCGAATATTGAAAATTATGAAGAATTTTCACAGAAAATTATGAAAATTCTTCATGGAAATCACGAAAATGAAGTCATTAAAAATTCTATAAAATCCAGATTTTCCAAGAATATTATTTTAAATCAGTACGAAAAGGTGTTGCTGGATCTGATGAAATAACCGTCTTGAGTATTCAGCTAATATTTTTTAATTTTGGACTTTTAATTTCAGAAAACAATTAGTAATGATTAAAATCCAGAAACTGGGATGCGCCTGCGAAAAACCGACTTCCACCTATACAGAATTCAGAACGTCAGAACTGGGAATCGATCAAACGAACGGAAGATTTGCCGAAGTAAGCATTCAGCAGTGTAAACTTTGCCAGAGAATCTGGATCCGTTATTTTGTGGAATATGAAAGTTTTTCCAAATCTGGAAGATGGTACAAAGGAATTGTTTCTAAAAAAGACCGTCCTGACATAACTCCTGAAAATGCTGTAGAATATCTCGAAAGCCTTGATTGGTATGTTTACGGAGGCTCATATTTTGAAAGCACAGGAGAATTCGGACAGGGGAAACTGAAGTTGGATTTGTAAGGGTTTAGCATTATTTGATGAAATAAATATGAATAAGTTTGAAAAGCTAAAGCATTACAGGTTTATTAAAAAATTACGTTCAAATGCGATTGCTATTATAACAGATCAAATTGAGATGCACTCCGGATATTTTAAAATGCATTATCTTATTGGAAGAATAAATGATATCCAACCTTTAGATAACATTGATTTAAATATTTTAGAGAAATACTATAGCGAAATTCAATTTTACCCAGTCGGTGAAGAAAGAAAACTTTACAATACAGAGTATCTTATCAAACTTGATTCAAAATTAAAAATAGTAGACACGAAATATAAAAATTTACTTGATGAAAAATGTAAAGAAATCATTGAGAAATTTAAAGGCATTCAAGATTATTGTTGAAAAATTTTTATAACTCAGACTTCTCCTTAAAATTTGACAAATCTCACTTTCTCACGTGGTAATAAATCGTTAAATTTGTAAGCATAAGAAAGTTAATAATAAACAAATTCATAAAATAACATGAGTCAATTCGATGTTACCGTAATCGGTTCCGGTCCTGGTGGTTATGTTGCTGCAATCCGTGCTGCACAATTAGGTTTCACAACAGCAATTATTGAAAAATATCCAACTTTGGGAGGAACTTGTCTTAACGTGGGATGTATTCCGTCAAAAGCGCTTTTAGACAGCTCTGAGCATTTTGAGAACGCAAAACACAATTTTGCAGGTCACGGAATCATTATCAACGAGCCTCAAGCCGACATTGCAAGAATGATCGAGCGTAAAAATGAGGTGATTAAACAAAATACAGACGGAATCAGCTATCTGATGAACAAAAACAAAATCACTGTTTTTGAAGGTGTGGGTAGTTTCGAATCCGCTACTCAGATCAAAGTAACAAAAAACGACGGTTCTACAGAAACCATCGAATCCAAATATACCATCATCGCAACAGGTTCTAAACCTTCTTCTTTACCTTTCATCACGTTAGATAAAGAAAGAGTGATTACTTCTACAGAAGCTTTAAATCTTAAAGAAATTCCGAAACATTTAGTCGTAATCGGAGGTGGAGTAATCGGTCTTGAATTAGGTTCTGTTTATTTAAGATTAGGAGCTCAGGTGACAGTGGTAGAGTTTATGGATAAAATTATCCCGACAATGGACGGAGCGCTAAGTAAAGAATTAACGAAAGTTCTTAAAAAGCAGGGAATGAAATTCATGCTTTCTACAGCCGTATCCGCAGTGGAAAGAAACGGAGATACCGTAAAAATTACAGCGAAAGACAAAAAAGGAGAAGAAGTAACAGTAGAAGGAGATTACTGTCTGGTTTCTGTAGGAAGAAAGCCTTACACAGACGGACTTGGACTTGAAAAAGCTGGTGTTGAGCTTGATGAAAGAGGAAGAGTGAAAGTAAATGATCATTTACAGACTAATGTTGCCAACATTTACGCAATTGGAGACGTGGTGAAGGGAGCAATGCTGGCTCACAAAGCAGAAGAGGAAGGTGTTTTTGTTGCTGAAACGTTAGCAGGACAGAAGCCTCACATCAACTATAATTTAATTCCGGGAGTGGTTTACACTTGGCCTGAAGTTGCGGGAGTTGGAAAAACTGAAGAGCAGTTGAAACAGGAAGGAGTAGCTTATAAAGTAGGTTCTTTCCCGATGAGAGCTTTAGGAAGAAGCCGTGCAAGCGGTGATGTAGATGGTTTGGTAAAAATTATTGCTGACGAAAAAACAGACGAAGTTCTTGGAATGCACATCGTAGGAGCAAGAGCAGCAGATTTAATTGCTGAAGGAGTTATTGCTATGGAATTCCGTGCAAGTGCAGAAGACATCGCAAGAAGTTCTCACGCGCACCCTACGTATGCAGAAGCAATCAAAGAAGCGGCTTTGGACGCTACCGCGAAAAGACCAATTCATATGTAATTGATAAACAATCATATAAATAATAAAGAGAAATCAGATACTGGTTTCTCTTTTTTTTGGCATGAAAGTGGAGCTGGAGATTAAAAAAAGTGTTATGAAAAATATATTTATGAGTGTTTTGTTTCTTGTAGGAAGTTTTTCTTTCGCGCAGGAAGCAGGAAAAGCAGGTGAGCTTTTAAAAAACGAGGCTTCAAAAACAGAAATAGAATCTCCGAACGCAAAAAGAACGGAGAGCAGAAACAGCAATAATTCCGGATTCAGAAATCAGAACAGAAATAACAATGGATTCAGAGGTAAAAATCCAAATTACCAATGGAATCAGCAGTACGGATATTCAGAAGTTTTTCTGAGAATTCCAGAGCAGGGAATGTTCAGTGTGGAACTGGGAGATCAGTTTATTTCCAATAATTCCGGAAGATTCAGATTTTTTGATCTTCCGTCGGGAAGAATTCCTGTTTCAATTTATGAGAACGGATATCTGTTATACAGAACGACTTTAAATGTAAGAAACAACAGCAGATTGGTTCTTGATTTCTTTACCAATGAAGGATTGTTTTTATTAGATTCATATCCTGTTCAGAACCAGTCTTACGGATTTAATGACTGGAATGATGTCTGGAATAATCCCTACGGAAATTCGGGAGGATGGAATGATGGCGGAAGTTATGCCAATGTAATGGATAACAGTTCCTTCAGTGAATTTATGGATATGTTGAGAAAAAATGCAAGATTCGACGACAGTAAACTTTCTATGATCCGGCAGCAGATGCGTACAACCATGTTTACTTCCCAGCAGATCAGCGCTTTGGTAAAAGAAGTTAGTTTTGATAAAAATAAACTTTCACTGGCAAAATCTATGTTTTCAAAATGTGTAGATAAGCATAAATATTTTCTGGTTTACGATGCCTTCGATTTTGAAAGCAGCAAACGGGAATTGATGGAATTTGTACAAAATTCATAAAAAACAGTTTGAAATTAATATTAAACTTGTCTAAACTTTTTTACCGCAAAAGATGCAAAAGATTTTAACACTTTAGTTGTTTAAGTTTAATCCTTAATGGAAAGAAAGAGCACATAAGTTAAAAAAATCAAAGATTTTTCTTCTTTGCAGACTTTTGAAATACTTTACATAAATCCAATAAAGTCTTTTGTCTCTTTTGCGGTTAAATTTAAAATTGGTTTAAACAGCTTTATTTAAAAAATATGAGAGCATTTTTGTTAAGCTTTTTTATTTTTATTTCGGGTTACACTTTTAGTCAGAATATCAAGTCAATCAGTAAAAAGGTTTCGGAAATAAATAGTATTAAAAACATCAAAATTAAAACTGTTCCTTATTCCTATTTTCTGGATAAAAATCAGACTTCAGATAACGGAATTGAACTGAAAGGATTTTATAAAGATGGAAAACTTAAAAAAATAGAACATTTTGTAGGTCTTTCGGCATGGAATATCAGTACACAATATTTTTTCTCAGAAAATGATAAACTTATCTTTGTTTTGGCAAAAAAATATCAGATCATTGATGAGAATGGATATATAAAAAATCCTAAATTACTTTCAGAATCAAGATATTATTATACTGATGAAAGACTTGTAAAAGTAACAGGTATTGCTCAAAATCCCGATGTAGAAAACAGTTATTTGAAAGAGTCCAAAACCCTGAGAAGAGATTTGGAAGAATATAAATAGGTTAAAGATTTGATTTTCCTTACCTTTGCAGACTAATTTTATCATACATGCAATTCGGAAAAACTCAGACTTTAAAAATTTCAGATAAAAATAATTCGGGATGGATCTTAACAGACGAATCCGGAGAAAAGGCTTTTCTTCCTAAAATTTTCATTCAGGATGATAAGGAAATTGATGACGAAATTGAAGTTTTTGTATATCAGGATGATGGAAAATTAAAGGCAACCACAGAAATTCCTTTGGCAGAAGTAGGAGAGTTTGCCGTAATGAGCTGTGTACAAAGTCTTCCAAGCGGAGCTTTTATGGATTGGGGAATCATCAAAGATCTGTTTATTCCTTACAAACAGCAGAAATCTAAGATCATTGAAGGAAAAAGATATCTTGTCTATATTTATGTTGATGAAGATCTGGAACTGATTACCGGAACCACGAAATTCAAAAGAAATCCTCAATATCAGGATTTACCTTTCCAAAAAGGAGATCGTGTGGATTTAATTATGATGAATGAAAGTGAGTTGGGCTGGAATGTAGTCATCAACAAAAAATATATCGGACTCATCTACAATTCGGATGTATTCAAAAAGCTGTATCCGTTGTCTGAAGAATCCGGTTATATCAAAGAGATCCGCGAAGACGGAAAAATTGATGTTTCCTTACAGCCACAAGGTTTTGAAAATATTGATGAATTTAAAAAGAAAATTTTAGACAGACTAGAAGAAAACTACGGCTTGCTTCATCTTTCAGACAAATCGACTCCCGAAGAAATTAAAGACGAAGTTCAGATGAGTAAAAAGAACTTTAAAAAAGCCATCGGAGGATTGTATAAGGATAAAATTATCGATATTCTGGACGATAAAATTCGATTATTATAAACAAACGAGCGGAAAATTTTCCGCTCGTTTGTTTTATTTTTTGTCTTTTAAAAAGTTGATCTGTTCTTTCAGCATCTTAATTTGTTCATCTTTACTTTGGATCACCTTATCATATGTTTCTTTAATATCTTTAATTATATCCTTATAGTCATTATTAATTACTTCTACATAGCCGTTGCCATTACCTTCATTAGAAAGATTATGGATAGTATTTTTATTATTAATATCCAGAAGATTGGATAAATCTTCATCAAGAATTTCAGAAATTTTCATTAGTCTTTCTACACTTAGTTTAGTCTCTCCTGTTTCTATTTTGCGATATGCAGCCGGAGTTATATTTAATTCATAAGCCATATTTTCAAAAGTATAGCCTTTTTTACTTCTTTGTTGGGCTATTTTCTCAATAATTTTCTCCATTTCCATTGTTTATATTTATTTTTATCAAAAGTATATATTTTTTCACTAAAAGTAAGGTTTTTTTTATCAAAAGTATTTCCCTAGCT
>NZ_QEHP01000119.1:0-25957 GCF_003094695.1 Chryseobacterium sp. HMWF035
GTTTAATTTCATTATTACCTATTAAGCTTAACCCCAGAGTTGTTTATTTTTTTTGTTTTGCCTCTGAAGGTTTAGTTTTTCTGCATGCACATTCATGATGTTTGCTTAAATATTCAATGGTTGATCTGCACATTTTTTCTAAAACAGAAAGATGGATATCAGATAATTTTTTTACATAAATACACGATTTTCCCATTTTAAATTTGCCAAGTTCTTCCAGTAAATATTGGGTTTCTTCAGTTGGAGAAAATACATATAGTGAAAATGCGGATTTACGAGGTGAGAAGCTGATCAGAGGCATATCTCCTGCATGTCCGCTTTCGTATTTATAATGATAACTGCCAAATCCAATAATTGCGGAGCCCCACATTTTGGGTTCAAATCCAGTCCAGTCATTCATTAGCGAGATCAGTTTAAAACTTTCCTCTTTCTTTTGTTCATTTTCCACATAAGAGTTGATGAAATTTGTAACATTTACTTCTGTTTCGACTGTTTTATTTTGGGGCATAGAAGATTATATTTTACAATTAATAATTTATTCCTTCAAAGCAGCAATTTCATCCCTTAATTTCGCGGCTTTAATGAAATCAAGATTTTTCGCAGCGGCTTCCATTTCCTTCTGCTTTTGCGCGATTACTTTTTCCATATCTTCAGAAGTGTAGCTTGCTTTGGCTTCAGCAACTTTCTGTAAAATTTCTTTTTGTGTATATTTTTCATCCGGAAAGTCTTTGCTTCTTCCGACAAGGCTTTCAGAAATCTTCTTATTTAAAGCCACCGGAACTTTGCCGTGTTCTTCGTTGTACTGCATTTGTTTTGCACGGCGGTATTCAGTCTCATCAAGCGTTGCCTGCATCGATTTGGTGATCTTATCAGCGTACATAATCGCTCTTCCGTTAAGATTTCTCGCGGCACGACCAACGGTTTGGATCATCGATCTTCGGCTTCTCAACATCCCTTCTTTATCCGCATCCAGAATCGCTACTAAAGATACTTCAGGTAAATCCAGACCTTCTCGCAATAAATTTACCCCGATTAAAACATCAAAAAGTCCCACACGCAGATCCTGCATGATCTGGATACGTTCCAAAGTTTCTACATCGGAATGGATGTACCGTGTTCTGATCCCGAATTTGGTAAAATATTTTGTTAATTCCTCCGCCATTTTCTTGGTTAACGTCGTTACCAGAACCCTTTCATCAAGATCCGCTCTTTTCTGGATTTCCTCCATTAAATCATCAATCTGATTCAGCGTTGGACGGATTTCTATAATCGGATCTAAAAGTCCGGTCGGACGGATAATCTGCTCAATATAAGCACCTCCTGTTTTTTCCAGTTCATAATCCGCAGGAGTTGCCGAAACATAAATAACCTGATTCTGAATGGCTTCAAATTCTTCAAATTTCAAAGGACGGTTATCCATTGCAGCGGGAAGCCTGAATCCGTATTCCACCAAGGCCTCTTTACGGCTTCGATCGCCTCCGTACATCGCATGAACTTGCGGAACCGTAACGTGGCTCTCGTCAATCACCATCAAATAATCTTTAGGGAAATAATCCAATAAACAGAAAGGTCTTGTTCCCGGTAATCTTCCGTCGAGATATCGCGAATAATTTTCAATTCCGGAACAGTAACCCAGTTCTTTAATCATCTCCAAATCGAGTTCGGTTCTTTCCTGTAATCTTTTGGCTTCCAGTGGTTTTTTAATAGAATTGAAAAAATCAACCTGCTTTACCAGATCATCCTGAATATCGCGGATCGCGCCGTTCAAAGTTTCTTTTGATGTTACAAAAAGATTGGCAGGATAAATCTGAATCTGTTCAAAAGCTCCTGTCACATTTCCCGAAACCGGATCAAAACTCTGGATTTTTTCAATTTCATCCCCGAAAAACTGAATTCTGATTGCGTTATCTGCATAAGCTGGGAAAACATCAATCACATCTCCCTTTACACGGAATGTACCTCTTTGGAACTCGTTTAATGTTCTGGAATATAGTGCATTAACTAGAGAATGAAGAAGTGCGGTTCTGGTCACTTTTTCCCCAATCGCAATGGAAATTAAAGATTTGTGAAATTCTGTCGGGTTTCCGATACCATAAATACATGATACGGAAGCAACAATCAGAACGTCCCGTCTTCCGGAAAGTAAACTCGCGGTTGCGGAAAGCCTTAATTTTTCAACTTCTTCGTTGATACTCAGGTCTTTTTCAATGTAAGTTCCGGTTGTGGCGATGTAAGCTTCGGGTTGATAATAATCGTAGTAACTTACAAAATATTCAACGGCATTTTCAGGAAAGAATTCTTTAAACTCCATGAAAAGCTGTGCCGCCAAAGTTTTGTTATGAGCTAAAACCAAAGTCGGCTTTTGGACATTCTGCACCACATTGGCAACGGTAAATGTTTTTCCGGATCCGGTAACTCCTAAAAGCGTTTGGTATTTTTCCCCGATTTCGATTCCTTCGGTGAGCTTTTCTATCGCTTGTGGCTGATCTCCGGTAGGTTTATATTCTGATTGAAGTTTAAAATTCATAAAAATTGTGATGTTATCCTAACAAAAATACGAAAGAAATATTTGACATCGGGAACTATTTCATACCACAGATTCATTAAAATAAGACGAATGATTATATTCAAAACAAAACAGCATCCAATCTGAATGCTGTTTTTATTTTAAAAAATCAATCCTAATTTTGGAAAGACATCATTAGCGGAATTCTCATGCTGTAACGAACAGGTTTTCCATCTTTTTCTGCGGGCTTCCAGACGATGTTTTCATTGGCTTTTTTGAAAGAAATTACTGCTTCTGCATTAAATGCTTCATTGTTTCCTGATGCTTTCACATCCGCAATATTTCCGTCTTCCAGAACAGTATATTTAATCTCAGTTCTATACGTTTCTTTGCCTAGATTCATTTTAGACACGTCAAATGCTTTCGCCATTTTATTCCTCATTTCATTAATTCCTCCCGGATATTGCGGAAGTAGTGTTGCCTCATCTTTTGTTGCCATGTTTTTACCCTCTTTCGGTCGGATGGTATCCTGAACAACTCCTCCATTAATCATGTTTTCACTTAACTGCTCAGTAATTCCACTTTCAGGGTTTAAAGATTCGTTTTTAACATCATCCGTAATTGGTTCATTACTTTCAGCAATTTGTTTTTTCACAGGTTCTGATATTGTTTCCTGTGTTTTTTCGATCATTTTCTCCATCGGAGTGGCGTAGGTTTTTTGCACGAATAGTCCGAAAGCAATCAGCAAAACCGGAATGCTGATTACTTTTTTTAAGTCTGCCAGCTTAGATTTTTTGGTGTTCATCATAATAAATCGTTTTTTGGTGTTTTTGAAATTGAATGTATGGGTAAGGTTATAGTTTTGGTTTGAAATAATTTCTTCCAGAATTAAATTCTGATAGTCTTTTATGGTAAAATCATTTTTTAAGACAGATTCGTCCGCCAGAAATTCATGATTGGTAATTATTGCTTTTTTGTAGAAATACACAGACGGATTGAACCACGTAAAAGCCTTTATGATTTCAACAATAATAATATCAATGCTGTGTTTCTGTTCCAGATGACTCTTTTCGTGAAGAAATATTCTGGAATCTATTTTGTTGTCAATCAGATAGTTTTTTCCTAAATAAATTGTATTCCAGAAGCTGAAAGGCGAAATAGGTTCATTTGTGATGATGATATTTTGATTCTGATAGATCATTTTTTCACCCTTCAGATTTTTAATTTTTAAATATGAAATAATAGTTCTTGTCAGGAAAATCAATGTTACGATTCCGTACAATATCCAGATCAGATTCATCCAGTTAAAACTTTCCTGTTTCGGCGTAATGTCCATAACCTGTTGTGTTGCTTCAATCGTTTTCTGCAAACGATTAACAGGTTTTTGAGCTTCCGATTGAATGGAAATGAACGGAACGGTGCAAGAAAATACAAGGGAAAACAAAAGGTAAAACCTATTGAAACCATACATTTTCTCCTTCTGCAAAAACACGTAATATACGGTCAAAAGCAAGGAAGAACACAGAATTATTTTTAAAACGATCATCATTTTTCGTCGATTTGCTGGTCGATAATTTCACGGAGTTCTTTCAGTTGTTTTTGGGAAAGCTTGGCATTGGACGTAAAAAACGATGCAAACTGCGTTACGGAACTGTTGAAAAAACGGTCAATCATGGAAGTCATTTCTTCTTTGAAATAAGCTCCTTTCGCGATCTTTGGATAATATTCGCGGGAATTTCCATACAATTTGTAGCCAACAAAATCCTTATTTTGCATTCTTTTCAGAAGGGTGGCAATAGTTGTAGTGGCAGGTTTTGGTTCAGGGTAGGATTCTAAAATATCCTTCATGAAAACTTTTTCTTTTTCCCAAAGAATTTCCATGAGATCTTTCTCAGAATCGGTCAGTTTTATTTCTTTCATATTCTACGGATTGTTATTTGTTTCTACAAATGTAGAATAAAAATTTAAACCACCAAATTTTATGGCATTATTTTTCCATTTGAAATTAAAATAATAATCCTAATTCAATGAAAATCAGCAAATTTTATATTTCAGCAATCAGTTTAATTCTCCTGTTTTCATCATGCAAAGAAAATAAATTTAATGCCCAAAAGCTCGGAAAAGACGGAAGCGTAGAAACGAAAAAGCCTAATTCTCCCGAATATAAACCTGCTTTTGCCGGACAGACCAGAATAAAAGCTGTAAAAACCTCGACGCCTTACAAGGTTGAAATTTTAAATAAAGATCTTGGAAAACCTTGGGGAATTGTCAATTTACCGGACGGAAAATTTTTAATTACAGACAAAAGAGGATATATGAATGTGGTTTCTGCCGACGGAAAAGAAATTTCAAAAATCGAAGGCTTCCCGAAAGTAGATTCCAAAGGGCAGGGCGGAATGTTAGACGTAGCTTTAGATCCTGATTTTAAAACAAACAATATCATTTATTTCAGTTTTTCAGAACCTTATGAAAATGGAAATCATACTGCGGTTGCAAAAGGAAAACTTTCTCAGGATTTAAAAACGATTTCTGAAGTAAAAGTAATTTTCAGAGCAACTCCGACGTATGATGGAGACAAGCACTATGGAAGCCGATTAGCGTTTGATAAAGACGGAAATCTGTTTGTAAGTACAGGAGAAAGATCAGATAAGCAAACCAGAGTTTATGCTCAGAGAACAGATAATTATTTAGGTAAAATCTTAAAAATAACGAAAGAAGGACAGCCGGCTCCCGGAAATCCTTTCATGGGAAAAACAGGATTTAAACCTGAAATTTATTCGTACGGAATCAGAAATCCGCAAGGTATGGCAATCGATCCGAATGGAAATTTGTGGGATGTAGAAATGGGACCGAGAGGCGGAGATGAGATCAATCTAATAAAACCCGGGAAAAATTACGGTTGGGGAGATGTAACCTATGGAATCGAATATTCCGGAGATAAAATCAACAATGGGACGACTCAAAAAGCGGGAACAGAACAGCCTGTTTATTACTGGGATCCTGTGATTTCACCAAGCGGAGTTACCTTCTACACCGGAAATATCGAAGAATGGAAAGGAAATCTGATGATCGGCTGTTTAAGTGGAGAACACATCAACCGAATTGTAATGAAAGATAACAAAGTGGTGGGTGAAGAAAGGCTTCTGAAAGATCAGAACGAAAGATTCCGCGATGTTCTCAATGGAAGCGACGGAAATTTGTACACTGTTACGGACAGCGGAAAATTGTATAAAATTTCTAAAAAATAATAGTTTTGTTCAGATAAATAATGGCTTCCGAATTTCCAGAAGCCATTATTTATTATGGGATAAGATTAAAATTTAAAATTAAATCTTGCAAAAACCTGTCTTCCTGCAAATCCCATCTGTACAGGATCAAAAATACCTCCCGATTCTGTATTTCCGGCTGAAGCCGCCTCTTTTTGTAATGTAGGATATCGGTTGAAGAGATTTTTGCTTCCGATCGTCAGATTAAT
Organism: Chryseobacterium sp. HMWF035; assembly: GCF_003094695.1. Taxonomy (NCBI): domain Bacteria; kingdom Pseudomonadati; phylum Bacteroidota; class Flavobacteriia; order Flavobacteriales; family Weeksellaceae; genus Chryseobacterium; species Chryseobacterium sp. HMWF035. The sequence continues at coordinate 5,982 of NZ_QEHP01000119.1, forward strand.
ATTTTTAGAAAATTCGTAGCCGAAAGAAAGATCCGCAGTTACTTTTGGATTGTATATTTGGTAATCATCCGGTCCGTTGTAGCCTACCAGAGTCACTTTATCAAATCTTACCAACTGTAAATTAGCATTGAATTTACTGATCTTATAATTCAGGTTTAAATTGATCTTCGTTTTCGGTGCAGAAGCTAAAATAAAAGCTCTTTCTCTGGGACTGAGATAAATGTCTTCTTTTCCTTTCAGCCTGTCGGAAGTATTCACTTTTGTGATCTCCATTTCATTGTAATTTCCGGCTAACGTTGCGGTCAGTTTTCCTTTTCCGATATTTTCGTTAAAACTTAAAATAACATCAACCCCTTTAGTTCTCGTGTCTATTGCATTGGTGAAAAACTGAGCCTGATCGATACGGTTTTCAATTAAAATATTTCCGATCGCATCATCATCCTGCGAGAAATTTCCTGTTAAAACAATTCTGTCTTTTACCTTGATGTAGTAGCCGTCAACTGTTGCTGTAAATTTTCCGGTGTTAAAAGTGAATCCTGCGCTTCCATTCACAGAAGTCTCCTGTTTGAGCTGCGGAATTCCGACTGCTTTTGCCAGATTACTGTCATTAGATGCCAATTGAATGGTAACCAGACTTCCTCCCTGAAAATTCGTAAACTGCAGGCTGTAATATTTCTGAGCCAGAGACGGTGCTCTGAAGCCTGTAGAAAAAGATCCTCGGAATGCAAACTGTGGCGTTATTTTGTATCGTGTTGCCAGTTTTCCGTTCAGTGTGCTTCCGAAATCATTATAATTTTCGAATCTTCCGGCAACGCTTACCATCCAGTTTTTGGTAATATCGAGTTCAGTATCTACATACGCTGCAAAATTATTTCTGGACTTGTTAATTTCCTGAGAATATCCGGGAAAACCCTGAGAACCGCCCGGTCTTACATCTCCGCTTAAAGGATTGATTACCAATAATGTTGAGGGAGTATTTGCCGTCACGACATTTCCATTCACATCATACATCGCGTAAGAAGCTTCTTCACCTTTGATAATATTGAATTTTTCATATCTGAATTCTGAACCGAATGCCACATTCAGCCCTTCCAGAACCGAAAACTGTCGGGTTGCATTGAAACCTGTTGTATTCTGCAGCAGAGAATGTCCTCCCGCATCAAAACTCGTAGGTGATTTTACGCCTAATGTAGCATTGATGGTATGATCGATCTGATAGGTAAATCTGTTGCTTCCAAACGCATTATACGCATCCACTTCCCAGTCTGCCACTTTAAATTTTAAGCCATTGTCAAAAGTAAAATCTGAAATGCTTGTATCCTGAACGGGATTGAAGCCATTAGGATAAACCTGCGGAATATTTCCGTCTGCATCGGCACTTCTTGTCCATGCATAAGCGTCTGTATTTCTGTGCGAAAATCCCTGTCTGGAATAGAATTTTAAATTATCAGATATTGGAATCTCAATATTTCCGAAAAAATAAAAATTCTGTGATTTTGCATCCCCGAATCTTTGTCTCGGAGCATCATATTTTTCAGGATTGGCATTACGGATGGCATATTCTTTATTGACAAATTCTGCCGTAAAATTTCCGAAACCACCTTTAGAACCTATTTTTGTTCCGTAGTTTCCATAGAAATCAAAAGTATTTCCGTCTATTTTTCGGTCAGAAACCACATCTTTATCTCCCGGACTTTTAAAAAGATTCACCCCATAAAAAGCATTGCCTTCAAAACCATGATTACGGTCATTTAAAATAACGTTGATTACTCCTGCAATCGCATCCGAGCCATATTGCGCCGATGCTCCGTCACGAAGAACTTCAATTCTCTTTATCGCACCTACAGGAATCGTATTCATATCCGATCCTGTATTTCCACGGCCTTTTGTACCAAAAAGATTGATTAATGAAGACTGATGGTATCTTTTTCCGTTGAGCAAAAGCAAAGTCTGATCGGGACCAAGTCCTCTTAATGTTGCAGGATCTACTGCATCCGCTCCGTCTGATCCGGATTGTTTATTGGAATTGAATGAAGGTGCTGAAAACTGTAAAAGCTGGTTGACTTCAATCTGCCCTGTTGACTGGCTTACCTGCTTAATGTCGATGATGTCAATCGGAACCGGAGTGTCTACAACTGTTCTTTTTTTATTCCGGCTTCCCGTAATGGCAACCTCATCAATTTTTCCTTCTTTTGATATGGTGTCATTAATCTGTTGAGAATACAGAACGGAAGATGCTCCAAGAAAAAAGGCACTTATGTATTTAATTTTCATATTGTATTAGATTTAAATTAGCAATTATATCAAAAATATTAATTTTTGTTTTTAAATCATTAATAAAATATGGTTTTGTTTGATAAATGTATTTAAATTAAATAAAAATTATGATATCATGGAAAAAATGAAGGGTGTTTTAAATAAAGAAAAAAAGTTTCCGGGAAAAAGTTTTAGCCTTTTTAATTAAATCGCAAAAGCAGTTAAGTCTGAAATTAGGGTAAGATATATTTGAAAAAAAACGGATTCAAGTTTTATTGAATCCGCTTCTGTATTTTTTAAAAACTATTGATTATTCTGTTCAGTCCTTCGGTGAGAATTTCCTGTGAGGTTGAAAAACAGATTCTTACGTGTCCTTCAGCGCCTTTTCCGAACCATCGTTCCGAGCCGGGAACAATCGCTACTTTTCCATCTTTTAAAACATGCTGTGCAAATTCGTCACTCGACATACCGTTGTTGATTTTAGGAAAAATAACAAAAGTGGCTTCGGGAAGATTAGGAATTAAAACGCCCGAATTGCCCAGCATGCTGTGGGCTAAATCTCTGTTGTGCTGTAAATGCGTAAGAAAATCATTAAACCACGGTTTTGCTTTATCAATGGCAACGCTTGCTGCAATCTGCGATAATGTAGAAACACCTTCAATGGTAGAATTGAACATGGATTTTTCTGTGAAATCATCCATTAATTCCTGATCGTTACATAAAACCGCACCAATTCTCAATCCTGCAATTCCGAATGATTTTGAAAATCCGAAAACGGTAAAACTTTTCTTTTTAGCATTCTCGGAAACAGAAGAGTAGGTGTTGAATTCTTTTTTATCATAGACAATATCGCTCCAGATTTCATCGCTCATCACCCAAAGATCATGAGCTGCCGCAATGTCTGCAATCTTCTGTAAAATTTCTCTGGAATATATTCTTCCGACTGGATTGTGAGGATTACAGATGCTGATGAGTTTTGTTTTCGGAGAAATTAAAGAGACCAACATTTCAAAGTCGATATCTCCGGTTTTAGAATCTACCGCGCACAATTTAATGTTTCCGCCAACCGAATCCACTGTCTTTTTGAAAAGGAAATCTACCGGATCGAAAATAATAGCTTCATCTCCGGGATTCAGTATATATTTGGCAACCATATACATTCCCATCGCGGCACTGTTAACAGCCAACACATTTTCTGGTGTAAAGCTGCCTTTTTTTCCCTTGTTAAAATGCTCTGCAACACTTTTTTTGAACTCAGGTAGTCCGGAGAAAGGACCATAGCTTAAATAGCCGTCCTTAATGTATTCTATGATTCCGTTTTCTATTTCTTTAGACATTCTGAAGTCCGGATCTGCTGCCGTTAAAGGGATAATTCCTTCTTCCAGAGTTGCCCATCTTCCGTTGTAGGCTTTTCTTTTTAGTGCTTCAAAATTGATATCGTTGTTTGTAAACATTTTATTTGTATGAAATTGGTAAAGTGTTTTTAGGCTGTTCGTTCAGAGGTAAAAGGAATTGTTCCAGCAGGGCTCTTCCGTTTTTGATGTGGATTTCGATTTCAGATTTCCGGTCTTCTTCGTATTTGCTGAAGGTTTCCTGAAGATCATTTCCTTCGGCTAAAAGTTGGGTTAAAGTGAAAGAGTCTTTCAACGCTGAGGTAACGCCCTGACTTGTAAAAGGAATTAATGGATGTGCTGCATCGCCGATGAAAACAACATTCTGATGATAAAAAGGATTTAATTTTTCAAGCTCATAAACTCTCCAGATGTGTGCATTTTCATAGCCTGAACCTTCGATGATGGATGAAATCAGAGGATTCCAGTTGCCAAAATTATCCAGCATAAACTGCTTGATGCAATCCGGAGTGTAATCTTCATTGATGAAATGTTTGGTGATATCAAACTGGCAGTACCAAAGGATTTTTGAGGATGAAAGTTTTAAAACGCCAAAAGTAAGTCCGCCGTTTTCATGATGGAATTTCAGAAAATTGCTTTCGATTTTGCCGGCCAGTTCTTCGTTTTCAATGATGTTTACCACTTCATTTTCCAGAACGGCTTTCATGATTTCATCCTGAAAAATAGTTCTTCTGATGCGGCTTCTTGATCCGTCTGAAGCAACAACCACATCTGCTTCCAGAATAGTATTTTCGTCCAGTGTAATTTCTGCTTTTCCCTCCGAAAATCCGTTCAGCGCAACCGTTGAATTATAAGAAATTTTATCTGAAGGAATTCCTTTGGCAAGAATCTCGATCAGGGCGCTTCTGGAAACTACAAAAACATCATCCAGATCTTTTTCGGAAAGAATTTCTCCGCTTTGGTTATAATGGATGTATTTTTTCAGAAAGCTTCCTTTTGCGTAAAGGTCATTAATATCAATAATGGCTGAAAGATGTTCAATTCCTTCTTTGGGAAGGATAAATCCGTGTCCTTTCAGATCATTTGGGGTTCTTCTTTCGTAGAGATGATAGTCGATATTATTTTTTTCCAAATAATTTGCCATACTCAGACCGGATACACCGGCTCCTATGATTGCAACTTTGCCCATCTTTTTTATTGTTGTTAGTTTTGTTTTAATTTGTAAAATTTTCATTAAAAATGAATAATCTGCGAAAAAATTTTATTCTAAAAATCAGATGTATTCTTTTAATGAACAGGATAAATGTTTTCTTTAGTGCTGTATTCAGCTAAATAAAGAAAATAATCGCAGAGAAGATTTTCTGCAATAGTATTTAAGTAAAAAAGAAAGACTATTCCGGTGCCTTGAAAATATTATCATCGGAATGGAATCCTGCAACACCGCCGCTTACCGCAAATTTCATTGCCGAAGCCGCTGTCATCCCTACAACGGGTTTAATGTTTTTTTCTTCGGTAACGATTACCCAGCCCGAAATAGCATAAGAATGGGGGAGGTATACCGCTACATAATTGTGTTTTTCAACGTCTGCCATTTCTTTTTGCGTTAAAAAGCCAATTCTCCATATTTCAGGATTTTCGTTGGTTTTTACCCAGACAGGATCATTGAATTTTTTTTTGTCTCCTACAAACGAGGACATTACATCTTTTGTTGGAGTATAAATGTGCTTTACACCGGGAGTTTTTTCAAGAAGACGGTCCATAGAATCGAAAAAGAACTTTCCGACCACGAATTTGTTTCCTAAAAACCCAAGAAGCGCCGTAATTAAAATGGTTGAAATAAAAACCAGCCCCGGAATTTCCTTGGCAACAGAAGGAATAATATTATCAATAGACGTTACAACATACCAGATAACAAAAATTGTCAGCCCGATCGGACCGATAATCACGAGTCCCTGAAAAAAATTTTTCAGGAAAAAATTGGCAATATTTTCAAACGTCAGTTTTTTCAATGTATCTTTTTTTATCCGTGGATGGTTTCGCCTTTTCCGTAAGACTGAATGACTTTGGCTTCATATTCCAGCCATTCTTCCCAGCGTTTATTTACTTTTTCTTCGTCTCCGAGCTGTCTTGCAAACCCGATGAAAGTGGTGTAATGGTTGGCTTCCGAAATCATCAGTTCTCTGTAGAAGGTTTTAAGCTCTTCATCTTTAATATTTTCAGTCAGGACTTTAAATCTTTCACAGCTTCTGGCTTCGATCATGGCTGCAAAAAGCATTTTATCGACAATAAGATCATCCCTGTTGCCGCCTTTCTGGATAAAATTTACCAGTTCGTTTACATAATCGTCTTTTCGGGTGCGTCCGAAAGTATAGCCTCTTTTTTTAATAATCTCATGAACCTGACGAAAATGCTCCAGCTCTTCCTGCGCAATCGCAAGAAGTTCCGTTACAATTTCCGGATATTCAGGAAGCATGGTAATTAATCCTATTGCATTGGTAGCGGCTTTTTGCTCGCACCAAGCATGATCCGTTAAAATTTCTTCGATGTTTCCTTCAGCAATATTTGCCCACCTTGGATCGGTAGGAAGTTTCAACTTAAACATGTTTTAAAATTTTCTGTAAAATTAAAATAATTTGCGATACGATTAAAGTTTATTTAAATATTCAGAGCGTTTAAAAAATATTTTTCTTAATAATTTAAAAATCTTGGTATTTAATTTGTTTTAACTAAGAAACCAAATTAAAAATATAAACAATGGAAACTATTACCACTTTAAAATCTAAAGCAGGAGCTATACTTTCAGCAATGCTTATTCTATTCATGTCGGCTTTCAGCTTTGCTCAGGAAACAGCAACGGGCGGCGGAACGGTAACTACTGAACAAACAACCACCACGACAACAGAATGGTACACGAATCCAACGTACATCATTATCGGAGCTGTTGTTTTAATCGTTATTGTTGCCCTTATTGCAAGAGGCGGAAGAAGCAGAGATTAATGAGAAGCCGTTTTGCTTCTTAAAAACTCTAATATTTTCCAACCCCATTCATCAACTTTTTTCAAGCCGGCTGAAATGATGAATGCCAAAATAATATTGATCCCATAAATTAAAATCATTAAAACCCACCAAGGCATATTTCCCTTCATTGGAACGACTAAAAAGTAAACCAGTGAAGAGCTTATCCCTTGTGCGAAATAGAAAAATATCGCGTTTTTACCAATGTAGGTCACCACATTTTCTTTTGTGATCTTTAATCGGTTATAAAACACAAAAAGCGTTACCAAAGAGAAGAAAGTCCAGATAATGTACGGGATTTGTGGCGGAAATTTATTTTTATTGATTTTGTAAAATATTTCCTGTCCGTAAAACCCGAACAGTCCTGCCAGTGCAACCGCAACCAATCCGTATAATACAGGAATCATCCTGTCCGGAATTTTCTTGCCTTTCATTCTGTTACCAATTAGGAATACAGTCATGTAAAAAGCAACATATCCTACCTGTCCCGAAGGATAAATTTCCGGAAAAATATTAAATAATAGGGTTAATCCGGCACAAAGTCCAATGAACCAGTTAACATGTTTCGGAAAGAATTTTAATATTAAAACTCCGAAAACCGTTAAAATATAATAGACTTTTAAATACCAGAAGCTCCCCATTACCACAGGGAAAGTATCTGCATTGATATATTGGTGAAGATACCAGTTGCCCAAATTTTCCCATTGCGGAGCGGTAGAAATACTTGTGGTAGCATACTTTGATCCGAATGTTGAATAAAAATTCTGCAGCCATTCCAGAGAAAAGAAAGTGAGTCCGAAAACTTTAAAGAAATAATCCAGAAAGAAGAGTAAGGTTACAAAAATCATATACGTGATCTGCAGTTTCAGCAGTCTGTATAATGTTTTTTCAATATTGGAACCGGATGTAATTCCACTTAAAGCATAAAACAGGGCAACATCGAAAACTAAAGAGAAAACCCTTACTTCCGGCTGAATATAAAACTGTCCCGACCAGAAAGCGGTATGGATAAAGATAATGGAAATGGTAGCCAGTCCTTTTGCGAAATCAATATAGAGGTCTCTGTTCATTTGTTACGTATGATGCTTCAAAAGTAAGAAACTTTACGAATATCAGGATAAAGAAAAAGAGACAGGAATAATGTCCTGCCTCCCGAGAAAGATATTTCAAAAATGATGATTTACTTTAAGTTTTTAAATTCTTCAGCAGAAATTTCGCCGGTCTGAATTTGTTTCAGCTCATCAAGATACTGCTTCATGTAAGCATCAAGTTCCGGATACTGGCTGTTTTTTGCCATTTTGTAGGTTCCGTTTAAAACTCCCTGATAATAATAGAAGAAGTTGTAATCGAAATCTGCTGCACTAAGGCTGTACTGTCCTAATAAAAATCCCAGACGAACTGCGGATCTTCTCTGCGGAGGTGTTCCGTGGTGTCCCGGACTTGTGGTCTGATAATCTCCGATGCTCTGTGCAAATTCATAAGCGGCTGCAATCTGTGCAAAACTTGTCTGGTTGTAACCGTTGGGTCTTCTCAGGTAATATCCTGCAAAGCCGTCTGCTTCCAGTTCGTTGGGTCTTGCTGTGGACTCTGTTACCGTAGGAAGTCCGAAAATATACTGCAACTGGTGACCATACTCATGGGCAAGGATCATTGCATTTACAATATCTCCTCCTTTTGCTTTTGCATCATAATAAATGGCATAGCCGTAATAAATTTTTCCTGTAGAATACGAAATGGCATTGTAGGTAGAGTTAAAATTTGAAGGATCATTCACAAACCTTAAAGTCGGGTTGCTTCTTCCCCACATACTGGCAATTTTTGTCATCTGGGAATTCATAAAGTTGGTGTCTGCAGAATTCTGCAGTGAAGTAAGCAACACAGATGAAGAACTCCAGTACTGATCTACGTAATAACAAACTTTTTCAAGAGCATTCGGCTGTTCCGGTTTCAGGTTTTCTGCCTGTTTTTCTGGTTGTACAGGCGTTTCCATGGTGTCGTCGTTACATGCTGACAAAGAAAGTGCAGCGATGGCCCCCAAAAGAATCGGGAATTGGATTTTTCTTTTCATATATATAAATATTTTGGTGAAAACGAAGATATAAATTTAAACGGAAATTCATGTCACTTTATTGTGAAAAATTATTCAAAACATAGTTAAAATTTTATTTTAAAAAAGATTGAATTGAATTTGAACAGATTAGAAAATATTTCTTATATTTGCACCTCGAAATAACTAAAAATCTATAAACAATGTTTGCAATTGTAGAAATAGCAGGGCTTCAATACAAAGTTGAGCAAGACCAGAAGTTGTTTGTAAACCGTTTAAAAGGAGATAAAGGAGGAAAAGTATCTTTTGATAAAGTACTTCTTACTGTAAACGGAGCAATCACGGTAGGCGCCCCAGCTGTAAGCGGAATCACTGTAGAAGCAGAGATCCTGGATCATGTAAAAGCTGATAAAGTAATCGTTTTCAAAAAGAAAAGAAGAAAAGGTTACAAAGTGAAAAATGGTCACAGACAATCTTTAACTCAAATTCAGATTACTGGTATTACAGGATTTGAAGGAGCTAAAAAAGCAGAAAAACCTGCTAAAAAGACAACTAAAAAAGCTGACGCTGAGGCAACTGAAAGCGCAGAATAATTTTTTAAACCAAAAAACCTTAAAATAAAATGGCACACAAGAAAGGAGTTGGTAGTTCCAAAAACGGTAGAGAATCTCACTCTAAAAGATTAGGTGTAAAGATTTTCGGTGGTCAAGATGCTATTGCGGGTAACATCATCGTTAGACAAAGAGGTACTCAACACCACCCAGGTGCAAACGTGGGTATCGGTAAAGATCACACTTTGTTCGCATTAGTTGACGGAAAAGTAGTTTTCAGAAAGAAAGCAAACAACAGATCTTTTGTATCTGTAGAAGCAAACGCATAATTTCAGCGTTTTATAAAAATTAAAAGCCTTGGCAATTTTGCTGAGGCTTTTTTTGTGCCCTGAAATAAGGAAAAGTTAAAGTTTTTATATTTATTCAATTTAACGGGAAATATTTATATATTTGGTAACTATCAAATAACTAATATATTGCGTAAGCCGAAAAGCAAAAAGAGTAGGCGACAAATTAAACCAAACTAATATGAAAAATCTAAAAAAACTAACGAAAAGACAGCTTAAAGCCATTGCTGGAGGAGAAAGATGTCCGATTCCCGCAAATTGGTGTTACGAATGGTGTACGTGGACAGCATGGCAAAAACAACACTGTATTAATTCTGTTATTGATGTAATGCCTTGTGACTGCTAAATCTGAAACTCAAGCCTCATGTCGGGGCTTTTTGTCAACTTTATAAAATCTATTACTATGAAAAATTTAAAAAAAATCAAAAGACAGGATCTTAAAAATGTAATGGGAGGAGCTGCTCCGGATCAGGGATGTTTACCATGCGATGTGTATTGCAGCATTCCGGAAGGGCAAAGACCGCCGTGTAAAATTGTGTACATTGTAGCGCATTGCAATAGCTGCAAAGGTTATGGTGAAGAATCTTAAGAAATAAAAAAAACTCCTTCGCGCTGAAGGAGTTTTGTATTTTAAAAGCCGACCTGAAAACCCGCTTTAATTCCGAAAGTTGAAATATCCGGTCTGTTGAGGTAATTTCCGCGCCAGTTGAAATCCACTCTGAAAATTCTAAGGTTTCCGAAGCCGATATTTTCGATTCCGAAACCGTATTCATAATAAACGTGTTCGCTTGGAGCAGAATATTTGAATCCTTCCACATTAATTGCTTTTGAAGCATCGCTTAATGTTCCGTAAGCTCCTCTGATAAACGCAATTTCTCTTAGTTTTAATTTCTTGATCAAAGGAATATAAGAAAGGATTTTCCCGTTAAAATGATGCTCTAAATGCAGCGTTGTATAAGTGTCTGCAACAAATTCATAATAATTAAGCTGTGCAAACGTATTTTGCGCCAGACTGTACGACTGGTTCCCCGGAATGACGTTCTGCAAAGCCAACGGAACCGTATCGAAGTTCTTTCCGGCTTCAAAGTTAATTAATGTTTTTCCCCAGCTTCCAATTAAGACGGGTTTATAGAACATGAACTGCAGTTTATTATAATTAAAATCTGACCCGAATATTCCCTCAATTCCTCTTGTGTATTTTAAGACAATGGTCGGCGCTAAAGTTCCGTGTTCATAGCGATCGATTCCGGTTTGGGAGAATTTTGCCCCTGGTCTTGCAATTAAACTTAAAGTAAAATGCGAATCGTTGGTTGTTTTTCTCAGATCTCCGTTTTTGTAATACATCAGATTAAATCCGTCTGGATTTGCTGATTTGATGCTTTGCATGGTTCCGTCTAACCTGATCTGGAAGTTTTTCCATGGCTCAATAGACGTAAACAGGTTGGTTTGATTAACGGAGCTTAAAGAAGCATTTTCTCCCCTTGCGAAAAGCGTTGAAGAAGCAAAGGTTCTTGCCATAATTCCGTCGTCATTTGTAAGCTGAACACCCAATTGCAGAATGTCTCTTCTTGTTCCGGCACCTACTGTAAAACGGTTTAATCTGTTAAACATGAATCTTCCTTCAGCACCATATTTTACCTGTTGGTCTTTAAAACCGTAAGCCGTGTAAAACTGAACTCTCCAGGGATCATTTCTTGTGAAATACGTTCTTGCTCCGATTCTTATTCGGTCTCCTTCAACATCATTTTTTCCGTAAACAGAGAAAATCGGACCTAAATCTATTCCTTTTGTAATGTTGTAATATCCTGAACCCAACGTTTCATAAAGCTTTACAATACGGTTGAACTTCGGAGTCTGCTGAAGTTTATCAAGCATATCATAAATTCCCTGTTCGCTTTTTGAGAGAGAATCCGGTCTGGCTTTTACCCAGTAAGCATCATCTTTTTCTACGAATTTATCATCATATTCTTCCTCGTTTCTTTTAAAAATTTTATCCTCAAGAGGTTTGTTGAACTGATATTCCGAATAATCGACGGATCTTTTGGCAATAATGCTCTTTGAGGTTTTCTTCTTGGAAAAAGGTGTCATCTCGATCTCTGTTACAAATTTTCTTGGCAGAAAAGTGTTTTCATCGGGGTTGTCGTATTCCAGTTCTGTAGAAATCCCGTTGATGAAGTTTACATTGATCTTTTGCGTGGATTTTAGGGTTGCTCCCAAAACGGCATAGCTGTCGGTATCAATGTAAAGATATCCCTGAAATGCTAAAACTTCTGTTCTTTTGGGCTGATAACGGATTTTAAAGGCATTTTCTCCCCGCATGGAAATGGTATCTACCAAATTGTAATCATACGTACTGAACCCTGTTTCTCCGACCGGACTTGGAAATCCGATGTCGAAATAATTTAATGTGTTATCGTAAATGTTGATGTCACGGTAAAGGTTTTTTGCCGTTAAAGTAATGATCTGGTTATCCTGAAAACCTGATGTCTTTTGAGCAACCAAAAGTCTTTTTGATTTTTTGGAAGGTCTGTTTTCGCCGTAATTTTCATAGATGGCTTCATTCAGGAAAACGGGAAGTCCTATTTTTCCGCTTGCGGTAGAATCTTTATAATCGAAAATAAATTCAAGTTTATTAAAGATTTTTCTCTTCATAAATGCACTGTCCAGATTGTTGGCATCAAACTGAATTTTCTCGTATTCTTTATAAGTATAGGTATCGAATTTATCTAAACCGTTATTTCTTTTCCGTTCCCAGACTTTCTGCATGATGGCATAAGCGGGATTTTCTTTTTTGTTTTTATATTTCGGCTTTTCGTTGTGAATAACGACTTCCTGTATGCTGCTAACTTTTTCCTGAGCCAGTTTTACAAAAATATTAGTTGCATTTTGAGGAGTTACGTCTATACTTTCTAAAGAATAATTTTTCCTTAAAAAGCGAAGCTTATAAATCACGCTGTCCGACTGTACGGAAAAGTTTCCCGAAGTTGTGGTAAGGGCAGCTTTTTCATTTTCATTGATGAAAATATCCACTCCGGAAACTTCTTTATTGGTTTTTGCATCTACAATTCTGCCGGTTGCCGAATTTTGTGAGTATACGAGATCCGCAAAAAATAGAAATAAAAAGAGGGAGTAATATTTGGAATTATTAATTAACATTTGTAGTTTCTTCAAGCTATTTGCATAAACAAAAATTATGCACTTTTATTATAAAAAAATAAATATTATTTAAACTTTTAATGGTTTAAATACAAAACTGCAAATGTAATGAAATAACACCATCGTTTTGATGGTGTTATAGTTATTGTTTTGTTAAAATATGATGATGTTTAAAATAATTATTTTTCAGTTGATTCAACTCATAAAGGATAAATAAAAAAGACTTACATTTCTGTAAGTCTTTTTGCTCCTCCTGCTGGGCTCGAACCAGCGACCCTCTGATTAACAGTCAGATGCTCTAACCAACTGAGCTAAGGAGGAATTTCCTATTGTTTTAGTGATGCAAATATAACAGGAATATTAATATCAAACAAATTTTTATTTTAAAAATATCTAAATTTTTCCTTTGATAATGGGTGTTTTGAAGCTATTTGGCTATTTATCAGATAATTAAATTTAATGATAATTGCAAAAAAATATTTGATGAGACCACATAAAAAAAGACCTACATTTCTGTAAGTCTTTTTGCTCCTCCTGCTGGGCTCGAACCAGCGACCCTCTGATTAACAGGCGTAACCAGATTGGTTTTTAATGGCTTAAAATGTGTTTATTTATTTGATTTTCAAAGAGATGAAAAATCATGATACACCATTAGAAACCACCTTACACCAGTATTTACTTGCAAATTATGTGCAAATTTATTTTTTGCAAGGGCTGAAATCTCTCGATTTTTTCCATTTATTTTTCCTAAATGTTCTTGAAAAATAAAGCTGTTTTTCCTTCTTTATGTGAGGTTTATTATCTAATTTAGACTTGATAATGTTAGGAAAATGGCATCAAATTTGCCCATATTATACGGTATATTTTAGCCTTAATAACTGATTGTTTTTCCTAACGATCTCCATCGCTAATCTTTAAATTTCTTCATTCATTATGAATACTTCTCTTGTTCTTACGCTTGATATGCGAAGAACTAAAAAAGACGGCACCTATCCGGTTATTATCAGAATCAGTCATTACAATCGTTCAACTTCCTTTACCACAGGAGTTTCAGTTTTGGAAAAGGATTGGGATTTCGACAAAAAAATAATCCGTAAAACATATACAGGAACTTCATCTGTAACCAGACTTAATAATTTTCTGAATAAGCAGAGAATTAAAGCAATGGATATTGTCAACCGACTCAAAGAAGAAGATAAACTTCGATTTATGAGTATTACCCAACTCAAAGAACAATTAACCCAGTCCGATAAAGTTCATTCCTTTTTCAGTTTTGCTGAAAAGCTTATAGCAGAAATGAAAAAACAAGAACGTTTTGGGAATGCTACCTCTTACCAAACCACGATCAATTCCCTTAAAGAATTTACAGGAAATAAAGATTTGTACTTTGAGGAACTCAACTATGACTTTTTGATGAAATATCATACCGATTTTCTCGGTAAAGAAAAACGTACAGGAAAAAAGCAGATTCAAAAATTGCAAAATAAAAAAGCAAAGAGAATAGGAGAGAAGGTAGTGAAGGAAGAAGAAATTTCTAAAAAGAATAGTCTTAACGGACTGGCTGTTTATATGAGAACGATTCGGGCTATTTTTAACCAAGCCATCAAGTCAGGCATTGCAGATAAAAATCTTTATCCTTTTGACAAATATAAGATCAAATCCGAACCTACCAAAAAAAGAGCTTTAGAAATGGATGACATTAGAAAAATTCTTCAGATGAATATTTCTCCTGACGATAAACTATTTCATACCCGGAATTATTTCATTGCTTCTTATCTAATGTGTGGAATGTCGTTTATAGATATGGCTTTTCTTACTATTGAAAAGTTAGAAAAAAGCAGAGTGCATTACAGAAGAAAGAAAACCTCAAAACTTTATGATTTTGTAATTTCTAAACAGTTAAAGCAAATTCTTGACTACTATATAAAAGGTAAAAGCAAGATGGATTTTGTATTTCCTATGATAAAGCCTGGTGAACTGGAGAAACAATATAAGGATGTGGGAGAGGCAAGAAAGAAATACAATGTCAATCTGAAAATTCTTGCCGAACAATGTGGGATAGATTTTAATCTCACCTCGTATGTTTCAAGACATAGTTTTGCTACACAGGCAGTATTGCAGAATGTTCCCATACAAGCAGTGTCACAGATGCTCGGGCACAGTAGCATTACTACCACCCAAATTTATCTGAAGTCCCTTCCCAACAATATTATGGATGAATATTTGCAAAGGATGGAGATTAAATAACGTGAACTCGAAAAAAAATGGGATATTACAACATATTAGATCTTTAAAATAGATTTTTTATCGAATTCACGTTAATACGTTATAATAGTGTGTCATTTTTAGTATCACTCGCCACCTTGTTTCAATTTTGAGTGACCATGCAGTTTCGGTTTAAATTGGTCCTTGTTTTTTAATGATACTGTGACTTTTCAGAAATCAATTTATTCTATAATTGGTGGTCAATTCAAACCGAAAGTAGATGGTCAATGCTATTGATTTTTGCAGATTTTCAATTTAGTATTTAAAAAACCGCCTCTTGCGAAGGCGGTTATGATTAAATCGGAATGTTGTTTTTTACTCTGTGGATACTTTCATTTACCAAAGCTGTAAATTCCCATCCATTTGGTTGAACCAATGGTTCAGAACCCCCTTTTGCCAAAAAAGGACTTATTAAATAAACCTTTGGATCTTCTTTTGTCTCATCTAAAAAAATCACACTATACTGGCTGTTATAAACATCAAATGTAAAAAACGGTTTATCTACTTTTTGACCAGCCATTTCTAATTCTTCATTGGCTAATTCTTCAAGAGCATCCAAGCCTTCACCTAAATCATCAAATCCAAAATTATTAAAATTCCCAGCTAAAAAAAGAAACTCTCTAAAAGCTTTAGGAAATTCTTTCCCTTTATTGTATTTTTTTTCTAATTTTTCAATGTCTGAAATTGCCATTGGTTCATTCTTAAAATTTAATACAGGGTTGTTCTTTACCTGTACCATATATTCAATATTCATAATATTATAATTTTATTTAATTTTTAACTTCTTCTTTAAATGAGCAGTTCCTTCAATTGTTTCATCAGAAAACACTACAAATTTAACCTTCTTGCAATACAATTCATTAAAAACCGCCTCTTGTGAAGGCGGTTACTATTAGAACGGAATGTTGTTTTTTACTCTATGGATATGCTCATTTACTAAAGTTGTAAATTCCCAGCCATTAGGCTTAATTAATGGCATTTCACCACCTTTCGCTAGAAAGGGGCTTATCAAATATACTTTAGGATCATCCTTTGTCTCATCTAAAAAAATAACACTATACTGACTGTTATAAACATCAAATGCAAAAAACGGTTTCTCTACTTTCTGACCAGCCATTTCTAATTCTTCTTTGGCTAATTCTTGAAGTTCTATAATACCATCAATATCATCAAATCCAAAATTATTAAAATCTCCTGCTAAAAAGAGAAATTCTCTAAATGCCTTTGGAAATTTCTTGCCTTTGTTATATTTTGATTCTATTTTTTGGATTTTTTCCTCTGAAAATCCTCTATTAACAAAATTATTAATTTTTGGATTTTCTTTTACTTTTGTCATATATTCTATATTCATAACTATTTGATTTTTAATTTGTCTTTTAATGCTCTTGTTCCTTCTATTGTATCATCAGAAAACACTACAAATTTAACTTTTTTTCCTTGCATTTTTAGATAATCTTCTAACATCACAAACTCTCTTCGGCAGCTTCCACAGGTTTTGAAGATATTTTGGGTTTCAATAATAAACTCATCACCTTTATCAATATGATTTTTAAGGAAATTGAAGATATATTTAATTTCACTGTCATAGTATCTTGCTCTATTTCCAAAGTCTTCAGCACCTTTTACAAAAGCTTTAAAATTATCATAATCACTGAGAATATCAATGGTATTTTCCGGTAAACCCGGTGGATCTCCAAAAATTGTCAATAGTTTATCTTTATCACCTGATAATGAAAATTCTACGACTTCTTCCACTTTTTGTCCTTTGTTTAAGATGGTGGTTTTAAATTCAGCTTGGTTAAATCCTTTCTTCAATCCAGGGAATTCTTCCAAATACTTAAAATATAGCTTTCTAAGATTGGTAGGGAAGAGAAGTTTGTTCACAATTTTCTCTTTCCATAATTGATTTACCAAATTCAGATCATGAAACTTTGGTCGGGTTTTCATAAAGTCATCCACATGCTGATACACTTTTTTCAATCCTGCTATTTTATACAGTTCAGCAAAAAGTTCAGGATGTTTTACCCGCAATGCTCCGTCTGAAGATTCTACAGCTTCTTTGGCACTTTTCTTTAATCCCAGTTTCATAGAAGCGGTAAGCTCTCCTGCCAATGTAATAAGCTCCAGATAGAAAAGTACTTTACTAAGGCTTTCTCCAAATTCAGTATCTCTTGCTCCTGTAATCTTCAACATAAGATTCACACTTCCACTGGTAAGCTCAACAATACCTGCTGCTCCCTTTACATAGCGTAAAATATTGGCTGCTCTTGCTATTTTGTTTACAGTGCTTGCTCCTTCTACAACCTCCGCCAATTGTGTAACTTTTGTCAGATACCTAAATTTTGCAATATTTCCTACTCCCGAAAATGTGGTAACAATATCCAAAGCATATTCTGCACTAGTCATTACATTATTCCAGAACTGCCTATCGCGATTTGCTTTCAGCATAAAGGCAGGAACAATTTTATCCAGTTTCATATCTGTTTCCTGATTTTCTATATCTTTCAGATAAACAGGATGAAAAGGATGATACCAGAACTGGTCTACAATCTCTACTTGTGTAGGAACCAAATTGTCTGTTTTTAGTCCGGGTCTCATTTCTGTTTTATATTCCCCGGTTTCATATAAAGCTTTTAGTAAACGTTCAGATTTATTGTTTGTATCAAAGGAAACGCTGGTATTACTAAAATACAATCCCAGCCATTTTTCAGATTGATACGGTAGAAGTAGCGGTCCATCTGTAGAAGCGAATTCAGTATTTTCTTCTTTGTTGGGATTTGTGAATCTTGATTTCTTCCATGCTTTATTTACTAACGTGGCAAACTTCACAGCATTGTCTCCATGTATCCTGTCGTACAGATATTCCAAAACGGTAACATATTTTTTCCCATCTTTAATTTTTTGAGCCATCCTTTCAATAAATCTGGATTCTTGTCCTTCTTTTTGTAAGATAATCTCAAGCAATTTTATATAGATATTCTCTTCTGCCCACTCCAGCTTATTCGTAAGGTCGTCTTTCCTTATCCCTTCTTCTATAAGCATCCAAAGTACTTCATTATCTATAACAACAGCAATAGATTCAGGAAGATAGTAGAGTATTTCCATTACATCCTGATAATATAACCGAGAATTGCTTTTTATTTTATCCTCCAATGTATAGATGATCTGCTCCATAAACTGCTGACGAAAAGCGTCTCTTATAGGGTTTTCAGACATTGTTAAATCAAAACCCTGATTAAATAATGTTTCATTCAAAAAAGATAAAATACCTCCAATACTGGCAAACTTCATAATCATGGCACATTCCTCATCAGGTAATCTGAATGTAGGTTGATAGCCTTTTTGAAAATATGGATATTTGAGTACAAAAGTTTTATGCCCAATATCTGCATTCAAAAAAGGAATCAGTCTCATTCTACCGGATTTTTCCGCTTTTTGAAAGAACACTTTTTTTTCTGAATCATAAACCAATCTTTTTGCATCTAAAAAAAGGACTTTAATTACTTCCGCAAAAAAAGTAGTATGGTCACTATAGCTGTATTGGTATTCATCATTATCCACCTCTTTCAGATATTCACCTTCAGGATTGTAATAGATAATATCTGGGAATACAACAACCTCTTTTAATGTTTCTGCAAGAATGACCACTCTATTTTTTTCAGTATCATAGATGTAAGAGCTTGTTGCAAATTCTCTTGGGAAGGCTGTAAGTTCATTTTCTGAAACAATCTCTATTGTTTGATCTAATAAGTTAAAAAATTTGCCTACAGGTGTTTTTACAAAATATTTTCTTTCGACAGATGTTTCCCACAAATAAATATTTTCAGCATTATAATCTTCCAGTATATGAAAAACTCGTTTGTATTTATTAAAATCAGTTTCAAAACTATTTTTATCTGCATGATAACTCCCATTGTCTTCTAAGTAGGTTAAAAGAACATCTGTTTGTGGCTTTAAGTTTTTCTCTGCTTCTTCTAATCTTCGCCTAAGTCGAAGAAATTCGACTATATTTTTAAAATCATTCATTTTCTTCGTTTTTAGTCATTAAACACTCCAATTCATTCAAAGGAAAAAGTTCTTTAATTTTCATATTTCGAATAAACCTTTCGGTTTGTTCTTCATTTAAAACCAAAAGATCCAGATGATAATTCTCTTCAACCAAAACATGGGCATTTTTCAGTTTGCATTTCGCCTGTACCAGAATATCCCAGTCTTTTCCTTGAAGTTCTTTCCAGCGTTCCAAAGAAAGCCTTCCTCTGCTCCCGAAAAGCAAAATCTTTTCTACGGGAGTAATCTCGCTAATCTTGTCTTTTAGACGCGTGAGAATATAAGGCAGCACACTTTCGTGCTGCCAAATAGCCTCGGTTTTTACCCGACTCATTTCTAAAAATTTTAAAGATTCAGATTACACCAAGAATTTACTCAAAGGAACTTTGTCCATATATTCAGCGGAAGGAATGACTTGTCCGTCTTTATCCAAAATTCTTTCGTAGCCGTATTTGTTGTACTCAGGAGAGGCAATCTTCAGATATTTATTTTCCAGATCCACAGAGAATTTTAATAATTCGTGTTCATCATCTGTTCCCGGTTTACGGAATGAGAACGTTTTAATTTTACTCACATTGATTTTGAAAGTAATCCCGTTGTTTCCGGTAGAACGCGCTTCCACTCCTTCAATTTGGGAAATTTCATCTGCCAGTGTTTTAATAATTATTTCCGGTGATTGGGTGCCAGACCAAGAAGCATCTCTGTCAATATCAATTACATTTCCTAAGCATTCATACTTTCTTGGGAACAGCCCGTTCATTTGTTGGATTGTATTAAAACCGTTATTCAATCCTCCCTGAAAACTAATTTCCATCCATTTATCTCCGGATTGCCCGATTTGGTTTTGGTTCAATTCAAAATTTGTAGCACACATTTCGCCCAGATTATCATCAAACTTCACTCCCGGCTCACAATTGCATGGCAATGCTTTTTCTACTCT
>NZ_QEHP01000119.1:25967-28286 GCF_003094695.1 Chryseobacterium sp. HMWF035
TGGAATTCTTTCTCTCCACGGTTCTCCTTCTTTGGTTGCTTTCGGAGATCTCATTTCATCCGCGATGGATAAGAACAACGGATCGTCAATTACCGGAACTTCTCCTCCGTTCCAGATCTGTCCTGTTGCAAGGAAGTGTCTTACCGCTTCTTCGAAGCCCGGACGTACCGTCACAATAACTCTTGCCATACCGGACTGCATAAATGCTCTGAAAACAGGATCATTATCGTCGAACTGATACAGGTCTGCCCATGATTTTCTTTCGCCCCAGTAGTAAGGATAGAAATAGTAGCTCATGATTTCCCATTCGAATGCCTGCTCCATGAATTTTGCAAATGCGGCATACTGATCCAGTTTCCCGTCTACTTTAATATCTGTATTCAGGAAGGTTTCATCTCCGGAAGAATAGCCGTTGTTGTAATATTTCCCTCGACCGAAGGTGAGGTCTACGTTGGGATTCTGTTCCAGCATATAAGAAATACAGTTTCTTCTTAAAATGGTATTCTCAATTTTTCTGTAGAATCCAGGATTAGAACCCTTAATTTCTACACCCATTGCTTTTGCATCTGCCAAAGCCTGTTCATATTTAGTTAATTCAGTTTGGTAAGCCTCAATAATTTTATTGAAGGTTTTTTGCAGCCAAGCGTTTTTAGCTTCTTGAGTAAGCACTATATCCGCAACTAAAGAACCACTAATCCCTCTGATATCCCAAAATAAAGAAGAAATAGTAATGGCTTTTTCAACATTATTTAATGGCATATTAACATTTCCACCTGTTTCTACTCCGCAAATATAGACATGACTTACCGGGTTCATGCGTGTTCCTGCTCCAACCCCAACGTTTACAGCTCCTGTAACTTTTGTAGCACAATAACCATCATCTATTTTAAAATCATTGTTATTATATACTCCTGTCCATCTTCCATACACACCATCTACATCTTGTCCAATATTTTTATCCGCAAATGAAAAGCTTATTTTTTTACTGTATGCAGGTTTATCGTCTATCTCGACATTATACTTATTTAACCAGAATTTCAATTTAGTTTCATCTTCTAATGAAGAGAAATTTTCTACCTTTTGTACATTAGATTCTCTCGGATCAACAGGTTTTACCAATTGGTTTTCTGCATTATTAGAAATTTTCATTCCCAGATTATGCAATTTGGCAGGCTCAGGAATCATAAATTCAAACATCATACGTTTCCCGTAATTATAGATTTGATTTTTCACCACCTTATCTACCCATCGGTAAACGCCAACTACATGGCTACTTCCTTTGGTATTATCAAAACCATGCTTATTGTTTTCTTCAAACTCTTCGATGATCTTATCAATACGCTCTTCTTTTACTTTGGTAACAATTCTGTCGAGTGCTCTTGCTGTAATATCTTTGGCTTCCGTGACCGCCTGTCTGTTGCTTTCCTCTTTGGAATTATGAGTGGCATAGTTAGCACTTACATTTACGCCATATTCTACAGGAGATTTCCCCCACTTTGCGTAGAAACCGGCTTGTGCTGCAAAATCTTTAGATTCCTGAAGGATTTTGGAAATTTCACTCTGCATTTCGTTCCTGTCGGTAGAAGTGGTATCGGTCAGCTTTTCTTTCTCAGATTCAGTCGATTTTGTTGTTTGATTTTCACTTCTTCTGAGTTTTCTTGTAGCTCTTTCTTTATATTCCCTTGCCATGATGTTTTCGATGTGTGCCACATCTCCTTCCACATAACAATAAGTGGATTGTTCTACTTTCTTATAATCGGTAACTCCGATGTTTTTCATCCCAAACCCTGAAGGGATAAATGAGCCTACCGGAGTGGTTGTCGTTGTTCCGGAGCCAGTGGTTCCTGTTCCGGTTCCTGTTCCAGATCCGGTATCCGGTTTTATCTCTTTTGGAGTGAAGGCTGCACTTCCTTTGAATACACCTTGTTTTAGAGGATTGTTGAAATCCGAAGGATCCTGTATCAATGTAACGCTCATCAGATACGTTTTTCCGTCCTCTAAAACCACTTCACCCTCGAGGATGAATCCATTTTGTCTTAGCGTGAGTGAAGCAGGAATTCCCGGACTATTGTAGAACATAAAGCTTACTCCCATTGATGGTTCAAATACTACATTAGAGTTAACCTCTGTTCCATTGATCGTTACTTTATAATTTCCTGATACAATCCTGTGAGCAAAATTTTCAACAACAATCTGTATAAACCATTCAGAATTATTTTTAACGCATGTCTTTACACTGTAAGGAATCCATCCGTTTGCTGCATTAGAATTTGTTACCGGAACAACAACTCCTCCGACTGTTGTAGAAACCTGTTGATT
>NZ_QEHP01000120.1:0-27032 GCF_003094695.1 Chryseobacterium sp. HMWF035
ATTGCTAACGGAAACGTTTCTTTGAGAATCAGCATTCTGGATAATGCAGCCAACGGAACGGTTTTATATACAGAAACTCAAAACAAAACTACCAACGCTAAAGGTCTGGTAAACCTGAACATCGGACAGGGAACAGCTACTACAGGAAATTTCGGGGCGATCAACTGGGGAAGCAATGCCAAATTTGTAAAGGTAGAAATGGATCCTGCAGGAGGCTCTAACTATACGAATGTCGGGGTAAATCAGTTGATGAGTGTACCTTATGCACAAGTGAGTAAAACAGTTGTAACAGGAGCAGGACAGGGAATTACGCTAACTTCTCCTAATGGAACAAGTTATACTTTAGGAGTGAATGATTCCGGGACTTTAAGCTTACCTACAAATTCCAGCTCTGCAGGAAATACAGTACCTTCCAATTTGTATATGTATGGATCATATAATTCATTTAATCCATCAACTGCAGAACTTTTAAGAGGAAATGGACTTCCAAAAGTAGGATACAAATATCTGCAAGCTAACACCCAGATAAAATTTTTAGCTTCACCAGGAAACGGTGCTCAAACTTACGGTTCAAGTGCTATCGGTGCTATTGAAGCTAACGGAAGTAATTTTAATGTTACTTCTAATGGATTTTATGAGATTTATTTAGACCACGATACTGGTCCTGAAGTTATGGTTGGCTTTATCAACACAGTTCCTAAACTTAAGTTTACTTCAACAAACGGAAATCCGCCTACAACCAATGTAGCTTATAATACCTCAACGGGAAAGTTTACTATTAATGTATATGGTGTTACTACAGGCAATGGTTCATCGTTTTATGTACGTCTTGATGACGGACCAGAACCTGACGATTTGGGAGACAACCTAAATGATGGATCTTTTGATTTAAGTGGGGCTTCAATTAATTTTCCAAATGTTACCTCTACGCCGAAAAATTATAAGATTGAGTTTAATATTAATTTTAACGCAACAGGAACATACACAATCACACAAATATAAGCAAGAGATTATTAGCAATATACTTAACAGAAGCTCCTTTTCTAAAGGGGCTTTTTCTATTAAAAATATGAAAAGTAAAAAACAAATCCTCCCGAAAATGAGAGGATTTATTATGGAAACTATGTCGTAGAAAATTTAAATAAATATAAACTTTTAAGCATGAGCTTTTCTGAATTTAATCATGCTTAAAATAAACAGTCCTAAAAGTCCGAGAATAAAATAGCCTTCCGCAACCTGAAGCTGAATCTGAGGTTTTATGAATGCTGCAATTCCATAGCTTAATGCTGAAGTAATAATGAAGGCTACTCCACCCGTTAAACCTCCTGCAATTCCGGCAGAATTAGGAAATCTTCCGATACAGTAGGAAAAATAATTGTTGAAAATAAATCCTGCGGTCACATGAATTAAAAAAGCAAACGCAACCAGACTGTAAATATTATTAGAAAAATACGAAGCTGCAAACATAACAGCGATCAGAAGCAACTGAATAAAGTTGGCATTTCTTATTTTGGGTAGAAAAGCTTTATTAATTAATGCCTTTCCTAAAAATCCGCCCGTCATCCATGCAAAACCCAGAATAAGAGAAACATATCCTGCCACAACTTCGGAATAGCCCATTTTATGCTCAATAATAAAGGAACCACAAAGATTAAAAAACATAATCATCGAGTAGCTCAAGCCGCACATAATCATTCCGTAGAAAAAATCTTTAGCTTTAAACATGGAATTATATTCTTTAATCAGAAATTCCAAATGAAATGGATTTCTTTTCTTCAGGGTTTCACCGGAAAAAATAAATTCCAGAATCAGCAGCAGCAAACTGTACCCTGCCAAAACGTAAAAATTTGACTGCCATCCGAAATTTTTTTGCAGATAACCTCCAATAAACGGTGCAACAATAGGTCCTACAGACCAGACAATCGTCATGATGCTGAGATAATGTTTCCGTTCTTCTCCTTCATAAACATCCACAAAAAAAGCTCTTTTGGCAACGACTGCAAAGCCAGACAAAACACCCTGCAAAACACGCATTGCATAGATCACAAAAATATTCTGCGTTGTAGCGGTAATTAAAAAAGAGGCGACAAAAAGTGCCAGAGAAATCATGGAAACTTTATATCTTCCGAAAGAATCTACAATACTTCCGGCAAAAAACTGGGTAAGACCGTAGCTGATTAAAAATATGGATAAAGTAAGCTGAATATTGCTTTCCGTCTGATGCAGTTCCGTTGCCATACTCGGCATAGAAGGCAGATAAATATCCGTTGCCAGTCCGGACATCGGAATAACGGCAAATGCTAAAACCGTAGCAATAAATTTGTTTTTTTCTTTAAGGGTAACCATTGCTGATGTTAAAAATTATCAATTGAAAATTCAGATTTCCGAAAAAAGATCCTGAAAATCTGAATTGATGCGACTTTAATTATTGACTAATTTCATTGATCCTTCGCTGTATCTTTCACCAACGTCGGGATATTTCTTTAAGATAGAATCTATTGTTTTCAGATCGGATTCTGAAAGCTCAATTTTGGTTGCTTCAATATTTTCTTCTAAATATTGGATGCGTTTCGTGCCTGGAATCGGAATGATATCCTCTCCCTGATTCAGAACCCATGCTAAAGCAAGCTGAGTTCCTTTTACGCCTTTTGAAGCCGCAAAATCATTGATCTCCTGAGCTAAATTTCTGTTATTTTCAAGATATTTTTCCTGATAACGCGGTAAAGACTTTCTGAAATCTCCATCCGTAAAGTTCTGAGCTTCATTAATATTTGAAAAAAGTCCTCTTGCTAAAGGTGAATAGGGCACTAAAGTGATTCCCAGTTCACGGATTACAGGCAGAACTTCACGCTCCACATCTTTCGTAAGCAGGGAATATTCTGACTGCAGCGCGGTAATCGGATGAATTTTATGTGCTTTTCTGATCGATTCCGCAGAAGCTTCGGATAAACCTAAATATTTTACTTTTCCAGCCTTTACCAAATCTGCCATTGCACCTACCGTTTCTTCCACAGGAATATTCGGATCTACTCTGTGCGCATAGTACAAATCGATTTCATCAATTTTCAGGCGTTGAAGGCTTAAATCCACTGCCTTTTTAATCCATTCCGGCGAACCGTCAAAATACGTTCCCGGAGCGCCGCTGTGACCGGCTTGTCCGTCTCTAAACCTGAACCCGAATTTGGTTGCGATAAAAATTTTGTCGCGGTTCGGAACCAAAACTTTTGAAATAAGTTTTTCATTTTCTCCGTTTGCGTACATATCGGCTGTATCCCAAAAGTTGATCCCAAGATCCAACGATTTATGAAGAGTTTTAATGCTTTCCTGCTCATCTGTAGGTCCGTAAGCAAAGCTCATTCCCATACATCCCAAACCGATAGCTGATAATTCTTTTCCGGTGTTTCCTAATTTTCTAAATTTCATGATAGCTTGTGATTTTAAAGTTACAGTACAAAATTATAACAGCCGCTGAATGATTTCAATATAGAATTCAAACGAAGAATTATAAAATTCAAACAAGCGCAGTTCTTACTGCATTGGGCGTCATTCCGGTTTGTTTCTTAAAATAATTGGTAAAATAAGCCGGTTCTTCAAAGCCTAATCCGTAGGCAATTTCAGAAACATTCCAGTCAGTATGTTTTAATAAGGCATGAGCTTCCTGAATAATTCTAGCTGCAATTTGCTGACTTGTCGTTTTTCCCGTAATTTCCTTTACAGAACGGTTTAAAGAATTAACGTGAATAGAAAGACTTTCGGCATAATCCACCGGACTTTTCAGTTTTAAAAATCTTTCGGGACTGTCAATGGGAAATTGTCTTTCCAGCAGTTCCATGAATAAGGAAGCGACTCTCTGCGAAGCGTTCTGATAAGGTTCAAAATTTTCCGCAGGATGCATTTTCATCGTTTCGTGGATCAGAAGATGAAGATAAGCACGCAGCATATCATATTTATGAAGATAATCGGACTGAATTTCGTTCATCATTTTAATAAAGATATCGGCAAAGGTTTTCTGCTGTTCTTCATTGATAAAGAAGACCGGAGTTCCACCAATTTTGAAGAGCTGGGAATCCTGAAGATTTCCCAGACGGTTTCCGTCATGCACAAAATGATCTGTAAAAAGACAGAAAAAACCTTTCTGATCATTATCTTCCGCTTCCCATGAGTAAGGAATCACCGGATTTGAAAAGAGCAAAGCCGGCTGATCCACATAGATCCATTTATCAGCATAATGTAGTTTTCCTTTCCCGATGATTAATGAAATTTTATAATAATCTCTTCTGCTGTACGGCGTAATGAGTGAGCAGTTTTCGCGTGAAAAAACATTAAAATGTCCAACTCCGGGAGTTTTGATGCACTCCAGACCGACGCGTTGATAAAATCCTTTTATAGTTTCATTAGATTCCATGCTTCAAAATTATAAAATTCAAACATAAATCTGATCATGAAATAATCATTATAGATAAAATAAAAACGACTGATCTTTCGACCAGCCATTTAAGATTAAATATAATTGATTAATTGGTTTTAATGATGACCTTTTCCGTGTTTGTACCTGTAAGCTTTGGCTTTTTTATCCATGTGTTTATAGCGTTTGTCATTATTTTTATTTCTATTGTAAACTGCTACAGGATTTTGTCCTTTATAATATCTGTTTTTAAATTTAGCATACTTGTCCCTTCCTAAAATCCTTTCCAACTCTACATAACGGTCATTTCTCCATCGATCAGGATTATTATCATATACTCTGTTCCAGGAATCATAATCTTTGTAACGATTGTTCAGTGCATAAATCTGGTTTGCCTGTGTTGTTGAAAGCACCAGATCTGAAATTACGCTCTGCCAGTTCACATCTGAGATGCTTCTTCTGTAATCGCTATAATAATCCGTCTGTGCGTAGGATAAACCAAAAGTTCCTACCAACATCATTGTTATGATTAACTTTTTCATCTTTCATTCAATTTAAATTCTACTGTACAGAAATTTTCAATTTGAATGCCAAAATATTTTTAATCATTTTTAAAGATCATCAAACCATATATAAATCATTGATTTCCTAACATTTATAATCTATTCATAAATTTTTCTTAACGGTTTTAAAAATTCTTAAAATTTTCGCAGATTTCAGTTTTAATTTGTAATTTTAAAAGGAGAAAAGTTCTCCAATCTTTTTCAATCACCGAAAAATCTCAATCGTATGGAAAATATAAAATTTGAAGTATCTCCGTATCAGGATGAATTGCAGATACTTATTGACGGAAAAAAGTCGGGCTATATGTCCATTGAGATCGACGGCAGACTTTTAATTGTCTACTACACCAAACTTGAGGAGGAGCATGAAGGGAAAGGTTACGCCAAAATGCTTCTGGACGAACTTGTTCGCTATGCCGAAGAAAAAGATCTTCTGGTAGATCCTGAATGTGATTTTGTAAGACAGCAGTTTGAAAATCATCCTGCCCGTTACAAAGACATTTGGCACGCGTAAATTAGTCTTTCCACCAGACTCTGAACTTATTATCTGAAGCATTCAGATCAACAGGTTCGCCGATCATGGGTGTTAAAATATTAAGATTTTTATCTTTTCCGAGCTTCGTTACTTTTTCCAGCGGTTCGTTCCAAGCGTGGAGTGCCAATGCGAATTTGGACGAATGCACCGGAATGATATTTTTCGCCTTTACATCAATACTTGCCTGAATAACGTCTTCCGGTAACGCGTGGATGTATTTCCATGCTTCATTATACTGTCCGTTCTCCATAAATGCATAATCGAAAGGTCCGTATTTTTCACCGATCATTTTGAAATGGGTATCGTAGCCGCTGTCTCCGCCTAAAAACAGTTTCTTTGTTGGGGTTTCCAAAACATAGGAAGTCCAGAGTGTAACATTTCGTTTTACTTTTCTTCCTGAAAAATGTCTTGCAGGAGTATAAATTATTTTAAGATCATTCTTCAAAACAACTTCACTTCCCCACTCTTCTTCGATGAGCTGTTCCGGTTCATAACCCCATCTTTCCAGATGTGAACCGACTCCTAATGGTAAAATGACCTTTTTTACTTTATTTTTAATGGCTTTTACCGTAGGATAATCCAGATGGTCGTAATGATCGTGGGTAATCACCAGATAATCAAGCTCCGGAATATCTTCGGGCTTAAAAATATCAGCTCCGGAAAAGGCTTTGTTGAAAAACTTAAACGGCGAACCGTAAGAACTTAACACCGGATCAATAAGAAAAGAAACGCCATCGGTCTGAATGTAATACGAAGAATGTCCCAGCCACACAAAAATATCTTCATTTTTAGGAAGGTTTTTTAAATCTGTATGAATGGATGGAATATTTTTCAGTGGCTTTAAAAGCGGATTTTTTTTAGCAAAAAAGAAATCAAACATTACTTTCGGCATGGAATACCCTTCTGCAAGAGAGGGTGTTTCGCTTAGGTTCTGAAACTGACCGTCTCTGTAACGAGCGGACTGCTGCATTCTTTTTAACCTCTCTCCTTTTGCTTCCGCGCCAAAGACTTCCTGTCCTGTAATTACAAAATATAATAAAACCACTAAAACTGCAACTGCAATAATTGTATAAACCATTTCTTAAAATAATTGTCAAATGTATGACTTTATAAGCTATGACGATTTAAAATTGAAATTCCTTTATTTTTTATCTGAATAATTTTTAGTAATTGTTGTAACGTCTGGTTTGCAGAGGATTTATTGATATTTTTGTGATATATTTCGTTCGCAATTGCGTTTGATTTATTAAACTTATCTAAACTTTTTTACCGCAAAAGATGCAAAAAATTGTAACACTTTAGTTGTTCAAGTTGAATACTTAAATGAAAAAAAAGAGGAAGAATTCAATATCAATTATGAAGAAAATAAAAATACAGACAGGGTTTCGCCTGTCTGAACGGGATAAACAATAGTTTTCCCAAAAAATAGTTTAAACAAATTTAAAAAATAATTTGCATATTAACATACCTTTTGAGGTTAAATTTAAACAACTTCATTTTACTAATACAAAGTGGAGAAATCCAAAATGCTTTATTTAATTTGAAATATGTTAAAATTTTAAGTATTTTAGTTGTTTATGGTAAACATCAACAATTCATTGGGGTAAAGTAATTATTTTAGCATTGGTAAAATTGAAAATGCGCCTCAGAAATTATTTCATATTAGTATTAATTGTCTCGCTATGCTCTTGCGTGTCTGTAAAAAAGCACAATGAGCAGCAGAAAGTATGTATTTCCCCCGAAAAACTGAAAGAGGATGTTGATTTTGCCTATTCCAAACTGAAGGAAACGCACCCAAATCTGTACTGGTACATCACCAAGGAAACACTGGATTTTAAGTTTGACAGTCTTAAACAAACGATTCAGGAGCCGCTTACGCCGCTTCAGTTTTATTTTAAATTGCAGCCTGTAATTGCCGAAATAAGGGAAGGTCATCTTTCGCTGAGAATTCCGTCTAAAAGAATTAACAAAAAAGAAATTAAAGCACTGGAAGGGAAAAAAGGAATGTTCAGCCGTTTTGAATATTATGTGAAAAACGACAGGCTTTACATTAGCGAAAATAAAGATTCGATCCAAAATATAAAGCCGGGAACAGAAATTCTCTCGATCGATAAGGTTCCTGTTTCTGAATATATTAAACGGTATAAAAAACTGATCAGCAGTGATGGTTTCAACACGACTTTTCAGCCTTATTTCCTGAAGGATGTTTTCTTCAATTATTATGTTGCGGAAAAAGGCTACGAAGACCGCGCAACTCTGGAAACGCTTTATCATGGAGAAAAGAGGACTTATGAACTTAAGAGGGAATTAAAATCTGACGAGGATCTTAAGATAGACAAGGAAAACAAAAAGCGGACGCAGGAGAAAAAAGTGAATGATTATGTTGCTTTGAGCAATTCTTATAACCGTAATTTTAAATTTTTAGATCAGGACAGTACGGTTGCTTACATTCAGGTGAAAAGTTTTTCGGGTGTTTTTTCTTCGAAGTTTTATAAAGAAACGTTCAGAAAGATTAAAAAAGCAGATGCAAAATATTTAATTATTGATATTCGGAACAATTACGGCGGTTCGCTTGAAGAAATTAATAATCTGTATTCTTATCTTAGTTCTGAGCCGTACACGCTGATAAAACCGTCACAGGTAATCTCGAAATCGTCGCCTCTGAAAACCAATTATTTCAGAAAATCCGGTTTTTTGCAGTATGCTTTCAAAACATTGATGTATCCTGCATTTTTCTTCGGACAGACTTTCAGCACGTATAAAAAAGACGGCAAATTTTATTACAAAACCAGAGCCGACAAAGTATCTAAACCCAAAAATGATGTTTTTAAAGGAAAAGTTTTTGTGCTAATTAATGGCTCGAGTTTTTCAGCATCTTCAATTTTAACCTCAAAGCTTAAAAATGATAAGAAAGCAGTTCTTGTAGGAGAGGAAACCGGAGGAGCCAATGACGGTACGGTTGCCGGATTTTATTCTTATCAAACGCTGCCTAATTCCAAGATCGATCTGCCCATCGGTGTTCTTCTGGTACAGCCCAATATTACGTTTACTGATACTCAAAAGGGGGTTGTTCCGGATGTAAAAGTTTCTGAAACCATGGAGGATATTCTTGAGAAAAAAGATCCGCAACTGGATTGGATAATCAACGAAATTGAAAAAGAAAAACGTCCATAACTGATGTCAAAAAGTATTTTAAAAACTTAAAAATCATAGCTACTGCTCTGTTTTTATGGTTTATCATTCACTCCATTTATATTGTTACCGATGGTCTTTCTGATCAGGGAAAACGTGCCGATCTTGCCGTTATTCTGGGAAATAAAG
The DNA here is from genome assembly GCF_003094695.1 of Chryseobacterium sp. HMWF035. Classification (NCBI taxonomy): domain Bacteria; kingdom Pseudomonadati; phylum Bacteroidota; class Flavobacteriia; order Flavobacteriales; family Weeksellaceae; genus Chryseobacterium; species Chryseobacterium sp. HMWF035. The sequence goes on from NZ_QEHP01000120.1 coordinate 8,825, forward strand.
TGAATGAAGACGGGACTTTATCAACAAGGCTTGAAAAACGTCTGGAAACCGGAATTGCGTTGTATCAGCAACACAGAATCCAAAAAATTCTCGTGAGTGGCGGATTGGGAAAGGAAGGATTTTACGAAGGGGATAAAATGAAAGAGTTTCTCCTTAGCAAAGGAATTCCTGATTCTGTAATTATCGTTGACAATAAAGGAGATAACACAAGATTGACCGTTGAAAATACGCTTAAACTTGAACCCAAATTACATTTTAAGAGCATTATCGTTGTTTCCCAATATTTCCATGTTACCCGAACCAAAAAACTGTTTGAAGATCAAGGTTTTGAAAATGTAAGTTCAGCAAGTCCGGCTTATTTTGAATGGCGGGATCTGTATTCGATTTTGCGTGAATTTCCGGCTTATTATACGCAGTAAAGGTTTTCTTGGTTTTCGGCGGCTTCGCCGCCGAAAACCAAGAAAACCCAGAAATCTATTTTTTCAGTTCAGAGAAAAGCGTTTCAATCTGCTTGATATATTTTCCGTAGAACACATTAAACCAAAGTTTTCCCAATAAAAGCAGCAAAGGCATCGTGATAATCATGGTAGAAATTAGCGTAATGGCAATCTGTGTATCCGATAAAGGAACTGGTCTCGGTATAAACTCCAGAACGATAATAAGTTCGCAGACTAAAAACGGGACAAAAGCAAGATAAAAAGACAGGTAGTATTGCTTATTCAGGTTAAACTGATGCAAAAGATCCTGCAAACTGTCATAGGTTTTCATCATCGTTTCGCTCATGTTTTTATACAGTTTAAAAAACTGACTGAAAAAGAAAAAGGTTACAAAAACCATTGATACTATAAGAATCGAGATGTAAAATTTAAACTTGAAAGATCCTGCACAGACGGCAATTAAGGCAAAAGCAAAAACGAAAATTGCCACGGTGGACCAAAATTCCATCCGCATATTTTTACGGATTTTTTCCAGCGGAAGATGGATTCTGTTTTTCTGCTCAATGCTTATTTCAGGAGTTTCGTCGAAAGAATGATCTTCATTCCATGTATTTTTAAGGTCGTCTATATTCATGATGTTTGATTTAAATGTTATTGTGTATTTGCGTTTAAGATATCTTTCAGCTTGTTTTTGGCGCGGTTCATTTTTACCCTTACATTTCCTTCGGAAATCCCCATCTGTTCGGCAATCTGCTTTCCGGAAAAATCTTCGAGATAATAGAAAATAAAAGCTTTGTCAATAGGATTCAACTGATGAATGGCTTTATACATGGCATTCAGTTTTTCTTCTTTTTCATGATCAAATTCTTCCTGAATGATTTTATATTCCGAAAAATCTTCATTTCCTATAAAACTCCTTCTTTTTTCGTTTTTAAGGAAAATAATGGCTGTATTCAGGGCAATTCTGTACAGCCAAGTCGAAAATTCGCTTTCTCCTTTAAATTTGGGATATGCTTTCCAGACCTGATAGGTGATCTCCTGAAAAAGATCATCGCGGTCTTCTTTTTCGTCCATGTACATTTTAGAAATCTTAAAAATGATTCCTTTATGTTTTTCTATTTCTCTTAAAAATTCGTGTTCTAATGAGGTCATAATTTTACGCTCTATAGAATTAGTTTGCCCTTCATAAAAATGTTACAGTTTTTTTATTTAAATCTGTTTAAACATTTCGTAGAATTCTAGTTGCAGGGTAACATAGAACATTTAAAGATTTTTTTTAACAAAAAACCCGGCAGAAATATTCCGCCGGGCATTCATTGTGTTTTTTTGATGCTGAAAACTTATTCCACTACTATCTTTTTAGAAACAGCAGTACCATTTACACTAATTTTAATGATGTAAATTCCTTTTTGGAACCCAGAAATATTAATTTTATTGGTTCCTTTATTTAATTTTTCATCCTGTTTTACCAGTTTTCCTGAAACATCATAAATTTCGAAGGTTGCATCATTCTTAGTATTTTCAATGGTGAACACTCCGTTTTTAACAGGATTTGGATAAACTCTGATTTCATTTGAAATTTCTGAAGTATCTTTCACGGCAAGAATGGTTTGGCAATTACCTACCCCCACTGCACACCAAGCATTTTCAACCTGTTGTATTTCGGGTGCATTTGCTCCGAATAGGTCTGCAGCCGCTTGTTTTGTTCCATTATAAGCATCCAGAAAAGTACTGTTTGGCGTGAGATAAGTTGTTAAAGTTTTGTAAGCAATTTTTTCCGCTTTTGCCAGTGTTACTCCTGTAACATTAAACGCTGTTCCCAAGTCATTGGTTCCAGATCCGCCTTGAGAAAGAAGATAAAACCAATAGTTGCCTACTCCGCTGTTGGTATGTACTCCGCAGTAATCATTTGTCTGTCCGGAAGGTGTACATCCTACTACACTCACCCAATAAGTGCCGTTGTAGGTATCGGGTTGCTGACCTAAAGCAGGATTAGCGGAATTAGGATTAGACATGCTTCTTATATATCCCGGAGAAACATTAAGAACACCTTCGCCAACCGTCCAGTTAGCAGAAGCTGGAGCTCCGTAAAATTCAATCGCTGTTCCAAAAATATCTGCAAAAGATTCATTCAACGCTCCTGATTCTGACTGATAATTCAGACCTCCCGTTCCATTTCTATCGATAATCATGTGAGAATATTCATGACCGCCCACATCAATGGAAGCCAGAGTATTGGTTGCTCCGGGAGAACCAGGAAGGTTTCCGTTACCAAAAGCCATAAACTGCATGCCGTTTGCCAATTTTACAGCGGTTGCATTAAAGCCATATCCTGCAGGATACGAAGAACTAAGCTTCGAAAAATCCATATTATAATAATTATTGATGGCAGAACCGTTTCCGTCAAAACTATTTCTGTTAAATTTATTAAGATAATAATCATAAGAGGATTTTATCGCCCAGTGAACTTCTACCGGAGCTTTTGTGGCTGCTGAAGTAAAATTCGCAGAACTGTTTGTATATTCCGTAGAACCTGCCAATACAAGATTTCCACCTGCATCGAGACCAAGCTGTCCTGTAAAACCGGTAGCATCATACGTATGGATTTTTCTTGCATTATCGAGCAGTCTGTAACTTCCATTGTAAGAATCTACTGTAATAGACTGGTTGCCTTTGTAGTATGTTGTACTTACAGAAGGAGTATCTGCATGATAAATCTGCGAAAGTGTTTTTACAATTTTTTTTGTATTATTATCAATATAGATCACCTCAGAGAAAAGAGGTTTTAATGAGGAAGTAGCTACAGTAGTGGTGTTATAAAGCTTCACATCTTTACCGGCATACACTTTTGCAATTACGTTTTCTGCTGTTCCGAATGTCAGATTTTCAGAAGCTGTATTTTTTTCATTAGAAATAATCTGTTTTACTTCCTGATCAGAAAGTTGTGCCGCGGTATTAAAATCTGTACTATTTATAAACTCACCATTCACAAAAGTTACCATTCCATCTTTTTCATGAATAGAAATAACATCATCCATTACTTTAGTATTTTTAAAATAATGCTGATATACAGAATGTTTAATTCCCAATTCATCCGTAGCAGTCTTTACCAGTGAAAAAGAATGATCTCCATTACTTCCCAGCCACTCCCCTAAATGATTAATAAGATAATCCGAAGGAATATTCTGCCCGCTGAAATCAGCACTGAAATTCCCCATTGATGAAGTAGTAATACGCTTAGGAAAATTTTTCACAGAAAGCTCTGTACGTTCTTTTTTCTGAGCCTTTACCAAAGAAAGCGGTGCAATACCGATAGCAAATGAAAAAATCAATGCTTTAACAATTGTAACTGTCTTTTTCATATTATTCTTTTTTGATTAAATCTGACAGTTAGTAGGAAAAGATAAAGTTTGTTACAAAAAAGACAGCAATTCTATTAAAATTAAGAATATTTATTTTTTAATTCCCTTTGTTTAAAGCTTTTTGAAGGATATGCAAGTCGATGAAATCAAGCTTTGCGCCGATTACAATAACCGCCAATAAGACAATCGTTAAAAATGCAATAATGAAAACATAAGCGGAAGCAAACCACAATACTGTGTTCAGGATATTTCCTTTAATTCCGATTTTTTTGATGAAATATTTCTGGGAACGTTCAAACCACGTTTTATCTCTGTTCTTTCTTTGTTTCATTTCTACTTCAACGCCATTAAGTTCATCCACAAGACATATAACATCTTCAATGTATTTTCCGTACATATAGTAGATCCAGTACTTTATTAAAATAAACAAAACAAAAATGGCGATCAAAAAACTGACGACAAAAACAGCAAAATGGTAATCTATATTAAACTGAAAATCAATCTGCTCAAGAGAAGAAACAAACGCTAAAGGAATATAAGAGATGTAGTATGAAATATAAATTTCCTTAGAAACCAAAAGTTGTGTTTTGAGGTTGAAAAGATCATAATTGGTATTAATACTTGTCTTTTTCAGCATTTTATACAGCTTAATGAATCTTGAATAAAAATAGATGATAATCCCTAACGTAAGAACAGCGACTAATATCGAAATTGTCTTTACATTAAAATCTTCCGTTGCAAAAGGAAATCCTATTAAAAGCATAGGAAGCGTGAGAATCATCAGCCAGAATTCAGTTTTCATGTTGATTCTGATCATTTCCAGTGGCGAATGTATTTCGTTCTGCTTTTCCAAAGAAATTTCCGGAAGCTCCTGATGATCTTTTTCCCAGAGTTCTTTAAAATTTTCTAATTTCATACCTTATAGTTTAGAGAGCCGTTTGTTTTTCGATAATTTCTTTCAGTTTTGTTTTCGCCCGGTTCAGCTTCACTCTTGCATTTACTTCCGTTATTCCCAGTTGTCTGGCTATCTCCTTACCCGGAAAATCTTCCAGATAGAAAAAAATCAACGCTTTGTCAATAGGACTGAGCTGATGGATCGCTTCATACATCATTTTCATATTCCTATCCTCTGCATCATTATAAGATTCCTGCTGAACACGGAGATTTTCTATACTCTGATTCTGTATAAAACTACGTTTTTTTTCGCTTCGGAGAAAGACAATGGCGGTATTAAGGGCGGTTCTGTGCAGCCATGTGGAAAATTCACTTTTTTTTTGAAAATCGCTGTAGGATTTCCACGCCTGATAGATGATCTCCTGATAGAGATCATTCTGATCGTCGGGATTATCCATGTACATCTTCGAGATCTTGAAAATCACGCCTTTATGCTTTTCAATTTTCTCTAAGAATTCCTTTTCCAGTAAAGACATTTTTTAGGCTATGTTTCAGTTAGTAGGAAATGCTGCATTTTGTTACAATAATTATTTTAATTTTTTACATACCACATTATTATTTATGGCTTAATATTTGGAATTCCTGAATCACACCAAAAATATAAATATGCCTTACATTACAAAACAGGACGATCAGAACGTCCAGCTTTACTATGAAGATTTCGGATCCGGACAACCCATTATTTTAATCCACGGATGGCCGTTAAGCGGAAAATCGTGGGAAATGCAGATTCCGGTGCTTTTAAATTTAGGATATCGCGTGATCGCATACGACAGAAAAGGTTTCGGAAAATCTTCACCAACTTATGACGGATACGATTATGACGGACTGGCAAAAGATCTTCATGAAATCATCTCACAGTTAGACCTTAAAAATGTTATCCTCTTCGGATTCTCTATGGGAGGTGGAGAAGTCGTGCGTTATTTAACGAATTACGGTTCAGAAAATGTAGACAAAGTTGCTTTAATCTCATCCATCATTCCGATTGTAAAACAGAAAGAAGACAATCCGGACGGAGTTCCGCAGGAAAAACTGGACGAGATCATGAATGCACTGAAAACAGACCGAATCACTTTCCTTGAATCTTTCCACAAAGATTTTTATAATTTCGGAATGCTTTCAAAGCCTGTAAGCCAGAAACAACTGGATTTCGACTGGGCAATTGCTTCTTTTGCCAATCCTATTGCCACCATAAAATGTGCTGAAAGCTGGTCAAACACAGATTTCCGTCCCGAATTAGCCAACGTTAACGTAAGAACACTGATTGTTCATGGAGACTCGGATAATATTGTTCCGATTGATACTGCTGGAAAACAGGCTGCACAGGGAATTGCCGATAATGAATGTGTTATCATTGAAGGTGCGCCTCACGGTTTAAATGTAACCCACGCAGATGATTTAAACAGTATTATCAGCAGATTTTTAACGGAAAAATAACTTTTCTTCCAAATATATGTTTTTGATTTTTACTAATCAAATAATCCGCAGTCCTTTCAGATTGCGGATTTTGTTTTATGGTCGTTATTTAACTAATTTCAAATTAAGCCGAAAAAAATAAAGCTAGGCTTAAGAATAATCAAATTGCTTAAAAGAAGAAAATCGAAGATTTTTATAAACTAATGTGTTCTAATATAATGCTTAATTTATTTAAAATCTTATGTGCCTAATGTGTTTAAAAACTTTTATATTTCAATCTGCAACACTGTCATTTTGAGCGCAACGAAGCGGAGTCGAAAAATCTAAAAATAACTGCATTTTAATAGATTCTTCATTAAATAATGCTTCGCAAAATTTCATTCTGTATGACAGGATTTTTAAATATAACACTTAAGTCACATAAGTCTAGTTTAATAAAATAATTAGAAGTTCACATAAGAAGAAAATCGAAGATTTTCACAAGCTAATGTGCTCTGATATAAAGTGTAGAAATTATTTAAAATCTTATGTGACTTAAGTGTTAAAAACTCTTCAACCTGTAAGGCTGTCATTTTGAGCGCAACGAAGTGGAGTCGAAAAATCTAAAAATAACTGTATCTTAATAGATTCTTCATTGCATAATGCTTCGCAAAATTTCATTCTGAATGACAGGATTTTTAAATATAACACTTAAGTCACATAAGTCTAGTTTAATAAATAATTAGAAGTTCACATAAGAAGAAAATCGAAGATTTTCATAAACTAATGTGTTCTAATATAATGCTTAATTTATTTAAAATCTTATGTGACTTAAGTGTTAAAAACTCTTCAACCTGCAAGGCTGTCATTTTGAGCACAACGAAGTGGAGCCGAAAAATCTTAAAAAACTACATTTTAAAAGATTCTTCATTGCATAATGCTTCGCAAAATTTCATTCTGAATGACAGAGCAATTTTATTATTTTTAAATATAACACATAAGTCACATGAGTTGTTATTTTCAATACTTAGAAGATCACAGAAGAAGAAAATGATAGATGTCCGTAATCTGGAAGCAGAATGTTAATTTTTGTTTTAAATAGAGGAAATCTATTACGAAGGTCTTTTTAAAATCGATTTTTAGGTCTACCTTTAGTATAGACAAATTTTAACCTTATCATTATTAAAAAATAAAAGATTTATGAGTTCAGCAAACAGCCCGTTATTTCATGAAATATTCAAATCCGAAAACGAAATTCCCGAAGCATATAAAGTTCCCGAAATTCATCAGCGTGAGTATCTTCTCAATGGAGAACTGGTGGAATGGAACGGCGATGTACAGAATATTTATTCTCCGGTCTGTATTCGTACAGAAAATGGTCTGGAGAGAAAACTGTTGGGAAGCATCCCGAATATCGGTCCCGATGAAGCCATGAAAGTTTTGGAAGCCTGCGTAAAAGCGTATGACAACGGACTGGGAGAGTGGCCAACAATGTCTGTGGAAGGCAGAATAAAATGTATGCAGAAATTTGTATACTTAATGATTCAGCAGAGAGATCTTGTGATCAAATTGCTGATGTGGGAGATCGGGAAAACGTTGGTAGATTCTACGAAAGAATTCGACAGAACGGTGGATTACATCAACCAGACGATTGATGCACTAAAAGATCTCGACAGAGAATCTTCCCGTTTTCAGCAGGCGGAAGGAACAATTGCCCAAATCAGAAGAGCTCCGCTTGGTGTGGTGTTAAGCATGGGACCTTTCAATTATCCTTTAAATGAAATCTTCACGACGCTTATTCCTGCGTTGATTATGGGAAATACCATTCTGTTTAAACTTCCAAAACATGGTGTTTTAGCACATTACCCTTTATTAAATGCTTTTAAAGAAGCTTTCCCGAAAGGAACGGTAAATACGTTGTACGGAAAAGGTTCTGAAATTATTACGCCGATCATGGAAAGCGGAAAAGTGAATGTTCTTGCGTTCATCGGATCGAGTAAAGTTGCGAACGGACTGAAAAAACTGCATCCGAAAGTTAATCGTTTAAGAGCGATTTTAAGTTTAGATGCTAAGAATGCGGCTATTGTTACAAAACAGGCCAATCTTGATGTTGCGGTGAGTGAATGTATTTTGGGATCTCTTTCTTTTAACGGACAGAGATGCACCGCTTTAAAATTAATTTTCGTTCAGAAAGAGGTGGCAGAAGAGTTTACCCGCAAATTAACGGAAGCTGTTGAGGCAATGAAACCGGGACTTCCATGGGAAAAGGATGTGAAAATTACTCCGCTTCCGGAAGTGAATAAGCCTTCTTACCTGAAAGAGTGTATAGATGATGCGCTGTCGAAAGGTGCTAAAGTTTTAAATGAAAACGGTGGTTTTACAGAAGAATCTTTTGTTTTTCCGGCAGTGGTTTTTCCGGTAAATCATGAAATGAAGCTGTATCATGAAGAGCAGTTCGGTCCTGTAATTCCGGTGGTTCCTTTTGACGATATTGAGGAACCCATCGATTATCAGGTAAATGCAGATCATGGAATGCAGGTGAGTATTTTCAGTGAAGATGCGATGGAAATTTCCAGATTAATCGATCCTTTTGTGAATCTGGTAAGCCGAGTGAATATCAATTGTCAGGCTCAGCGCGGACCGGATGTTTTCCCGTTCACTGGAAGAAAAGACAGTGCAGAAGGAACGCTTTCTGTTTTTGATGCGCTTCGTTCGTTCTCAATCCGTTCTCTGGTTGCTGCAAAAGTTACAGATTCCAATAAAAATCTACTGAACACAATTGTAAGAGATCATGATTCTAATTTCCTCAGTACGGATTATATTTTTTAATCACTGATCTTTTAACCTGATTTTGAAACTTATTTAAACTTTTATAACCACAAAGTCACAAGTTAACAAGCGTAAAAGTTTTTGTTTAAACACATAAGCCACATAAGATTTTATAATAATTTCTAAACTTTATATCAGAACACATTAGTCTGAAAATCTTTGATTTTCTTCTCATGTGATCTTTTAAGTATCTCATTAAAATAAACTTATGTGACTTATGTGTTATATTTTTAAAATAGTAAAATCACTCTGTCATTCAGAATGAAATTTTGCGAAGCATTATGCAATGAAGAATCTCTTAAAAATGACAGTCTCGCAGATTGGAATGTAGAGTTTTTAAAAGTACATTAGTCACATAAGATTTTTATAATAATTTCTAATCTTTATATCAGAACACATTAGTGTATGAAAATCTTTGATTTTCTTCTTATGTGATCTACTAAATATTTCATTAAACTAAACTTATGTGACTAATGTGTTATATTTTAAAAAAGTAAAACTGTCATTCTGAAAGGAATTTTGCGAAGCATTATGCAATGAAGAATCTATTAAGATGCAGTTATTTTTAGATTTTTCAACTCCGCTTCGTTGCGCTCAAAATGACAGTCATATCAATTAAAAATTTTTGATTAGTATAGTCCTTTTTGCTATTACATTAAAAAATTATTTACATTGAAAAAAAATCATTTCGTCTTTACCAGAATAACTCCGTTTTTTCCTTTCTCACCATAAATTGCAGTTGCTGAAGCTCCCTTCAAAATATTCATTGTTTTTATGGACTTCTGGTCTAATTTTCGGAACTTTTTTTCGCTGATGATCTTTCCGTCCAGAACATACAAAGGTCTGTAATCATCAATTTTAACGGAATGAATGCCTCCGAGAATCAGCCTATCCGAATGAATTGTATCACCTATCTTTACTCCTGAAACCTGCCCTTTTAATTGAATATCAAGATCTTTACTCTTTGCTTCTTTAGAAACATCTGTCTCACATACTTTTTTGCGTACAATTCCTGCTGTTATAACAATTCCATCTGTTCTTTCGCTATTTAGCGTATCTTTCGCTGTGATTTTCTGCGCATTCAGTGCGACAAAACCCGCTGTTGTAAAAACAAAGCCTACCGCAAATTTGGTAAGGAGCGAATTGAGGTAAGAATACTGCAGATCTCTGTCGAGTTGAGATTCGTTGAAATTTCCGCAGATATTATCTGATGTGTTGGAAAAAACATTGATGATTTCTTCATCCGAAGCGTTGGTGAAGTCTCTTACGGTTTTTGAACAGACTGCGCAAAATCGTCCTTTGTCTTCGGGAGTCATTGTCGCCCAGTTTTCGTGACATGGTTTTGGTATCGTGATTTTCATACTGATCTTTTCTTATAAAGATGCATGGTTTGATGAAAAGGTTGGAAAAGGGAATGATTTTTTTTAAATCGGATCAAAATTTTCATTAATAGCAAACCGAAGGTTTAACGAAGTTAAGAGTAACAAAAAGATGGGGATAATAATTTAAGTTTGAACGTAACATATCAATCTACTCAAAAAATTTTACGATATTTCGGAACTTAAAAACAGGACAATTATTTATTGATTTTTAATTACCATGAAGGAAGAAAATATAGAACGGCTCAATTCTCTGTTTTCCAATTTAAAAACGGAAGAACAAAAACTGCAGGAAAGTCTTGCCAAGAAGAAAAGCGAGGAAGATATGTTTATTGAAGGGTTCAGAACACTGAGTAAAAACCTCATCGAACCCAAAATGCAGGAATTCAGAAGGATGCTGAGAGAAAACGGATTTGGCTGTAAAGTAACTTTTAATGAAGAAAATAAAAACGGTTTGGGCGTTAATTCACAGACCCATATGAAACTTCAGATTTCCAGAAATGTGGAATCTAATTTTTACGCGAATGATAAATTTCCGCACATCATGTTCGTTGCCGATAAAAATCTAAAACGCATTGGAATTCATCAGGACACCATCTTCCAGAACGGAACCGGAACCGCTGCTTTCAAAGAGCAGAAATACACTCTGGAAACAATTACCGAAGAAAATATTGAAAAAGAAATTTTAGAATCGATTGAAAATATACTGATGAACAGATAAAAAAAGTTGTCTGTCAATTATTTTATCATAAACCTTCTACAGACTCAGTGTTGCACCGTTGAAAACAACTGTCTGCACCAAAGAGGTCACGCTGAACTTGTGGAAGGATCTTTTTACTTAAAAAACATTCTAAAATTTAAGTCAAAAACTCTAAAAATTTTTAGTATACCAGAAAACAAGTGCCGTAAACATAAAGGTGAGAATAAACCAGACAAAAGCCGTCACTACAATTCCTGCTGCACCATACAGAATAATACTGAAGGTTTTGTTCGCGGTTCCTGAATTTTTCAACAAGGTATAAGTTTCGCCTTTAAAGAAACGAACCGCTAAAAATATCAGAATTCCAATACAGCTAACCGTAGAAAACAGCCCCCCCATTAAAGGCTCAAAAATAGGTCCGCAAGATAAAACAGTCATCATTTTCATTAATTATTTACATTCAGGTGAAAATATCTCGGATCGGGGTACTGAAATTCAAAATTCAGTTCTTCCATTAATTTTGCAGGGGAAATTATTCTTCCCGTTGTTCTTCTCTCCCCTTCATAAGGCAGATCTTTCTGCGCATTGATGACTTCTTGTTTGTTGGGATGGATCGACGCAACAATATTATAAACTTTAGCCTGAGACTTCTGGTCTAACATTTTTTCAATAACCGAACAGATGTCTGCGTAATGAATATGATTCACCAACTGATCCTGATGAGAGATATTATAGTTTTTCAGCAGTCTTTCACCACCCATTAAACCGCCTAATCTCAGGATATTGGTTTGAGGGAATTTCTCCAGCATAAAGTTTTCACTTTCCACTTCCGCTGCCGGAAGGTCATCCTCTGTAAATTCTTTTTCGATATCCGGATAAACGCCTGTAGAACTTGTATAAAAAATCTGACGGTTAAAATCTCCTATAAAACGAAGCAGGTTTTCTCTTTTTCCCGTCATCGGAATTCTGGAACCTCTGAGTCCCGAAAAAGGAACGGCAACAATAATGGCGTCCAGTTCAGAAGCTGTTTTCCACGGTTTCATGTAAGCATCAATTTCATCGGGAAATTTTACCCGATCCACATAATATCCTTTAAATTTCAGAACATCCAGTTTTGATTCTGTTGTGGTGGTCGCAAAAATTTCATAGTTTTTAAACAGATGCTCCGCCAAATGATTTCCCAACCAGCCACAGCCGATGATCCCGAGTTTCTTCATATTTTTTATTTGCCGAAAATTACAATTTTATTATGGTTTTTCAGCGCTGAAAATTGTAAAAAATAAGCTATGTATAATCATCAAAATTTCAACTTTTTTATAGATAAAATATTCTTTTTGGAAAACGCAAGGATGCAATATTTTTATTCGTCTCAGATCTTTAAGGCGCAAGAAAATCAAAGATTTTCGTAGACTAATGTGTTCTGATCTAAAGCTTAATTTATTTAAAATCTTATGTGACTTAAGTGTTTAAAAACTCTTCAACCTGCAAAGCTGTCATTTTGAGCGCAACGAAGTGGAGCCGAAAAATCTCAAATTACTTCATACTAATAGATTCTTCATTGCATATTGCTTCGCAAAATTCCTTTCTGAATGACAGAGTGATTTTACTGTTTTAAAATATAACACATTAGTCACATAAGGTTAGTTTAATGAAATATTTAGAAGATCACATAAGAAGAAAATCAAAGATTTTCATAGACTAATGTGATCTGATCTAAAGCGTAGAAATTATAAAATCTTATGTGATTGATGTGTTTAAAAAACTCTTCAATCTGCAAAGCTGTCATTTTGAGCGAAACGAAGTGAAGCCGAAAAATCTAAAAACAACTGCATCTTAATAGATTCTTCATTACATAATACTGCGCAAAATTCCATTCTGAATGACAGTTTTACTATTTTAAATTATAACACTTAAGTCACATAAGTTTAGTTTAATAAAACAATTAGAAGTTCGCATAAGAAGAAAAATCAAAGATTTTTATAAACTAATGTGTTCTGATCTAAAGCTTAAATTATTTAAAATCTTATGTGACTTAAGTGTTTAAAAACTTTTAATGTGTGAAACTGTCATTTTGAGCGGAACGAAGTGGGGTCGAAAAATCTCAAATTACTTCATATTAAGAGATTCATCATTAAATAATGCTTCGCAAAATTTCATTCTGAATGACAGATTTCCTTTATGGCTTTCGTGGTTAAATTTAAAACGATTGTTATCTAAAAATTCATTTCAAAAAAAATTGCCATCAAATTAATCTTCAGATTCTCTGAGATTGTGATGAAAAAACATGGTTAAAAGCAATGGATTGTTGAAATCATCATTCGTTTCAATGTTTCCTTGTTTTTTGAAAATAGAGTTTTTAAAAGTGAATGTCATCATTAAAGCATCATCCTGAAAACGGTATAAAGTAACAGTTCTATTGTTAAAACCCTTTGATCTGTAGAAATATATTTCGGTATATTGATTCTGATAATGAAATATTCTTTGGTTTACGCGATCAATCATTACGACAACATTTCCCTTTTCATCAAAGTATTTAGTTTCATCCCAAAAAAGACCTGAATATTTAATTCTGTATATCTGATCTTTGATTTTAAGTCTTTCATTAGTTGAGAAAACAAAATTAGCCAGCCTTTCCGCAACGATATTCCCTGCTTCATCTAAAAGCTGACAAGAAGATAAAATTTGCTTTATCGTGAATAATTTCATCCTTCAAAAATATCATTTTACTGAGGAAAAACAATTTTTACTTTACAAATAAATCTTTGCAGGTATACTGAAGCTTTTTGTTATTGATGCTTACTCTTCCGTTATATTCGTAGAGAGAAACCGAGTCGAAATGCACTGCAATTTTATGAATATCAATTTCAAGATCCACATCATGATTGTTCGAAAATCTTAAGATCTGTTTTTTCTGATTTCCTAATGAATCTGTAATCTTTTTATTCTCGCTTAATTTTACGGTATCTTCATAGATTCTGTAATCTTTTTTCCATCCCTGAAATTCATCAAGCCTGATGTAGAACAATGAATCATTGATCCTTTTTACAGAAAACAGATCATACATACAGTGCATCGTAAGATCGCTCAGGTTTTCTTTGTTATTAAAACTGCTGTTTAAATAATCCCATTCGTCCTTTTTCACCTCATGATCTTTTTTACAGGAAACCAGAGCCAGAAATAGAAAAATGTAAAATATTTTATTCATAAAAAACAAGTTGAGATTAAAAAATTTTCTTTCTGAATACAAAAACAATCACTCCCGAAAATAGCAGATACGCGATTGCTATACAAAAACTAATCAGTTCGGTTCTTCGTATGGGTTTGGTCTGAAATGTAATTTCCTTAATTGCTTTCTTTTGTACATGATCGATTACCGGCAGTGTATACAAAGCCAGTCTTTCTTCCAGAACAAGCTTATTAAAACCGTACTCTTTTGCCATTTTATAATTTTCTGCAGCTTCTTCTTTTTCCTGCATCAGATAAGAAATATTTCCGAGATCAAATAAAAGCTGTGCTACGATTTTATCTTCAGGTTTTACAAAAGAAATCCTCTCATTAAGCTGATAATACAATTGCTTTCTCAAAACAAAAAGTTCCTTGTCCTCTCTTTCCGATTCAGGAAATTTTCCATTTCCAAAATCATTTCCGATTAAAAATCTGGAATTGATCAACTTTCCGCCTTTCATTTTGGCTTTCAGAATATTGATGTGAATCCATTCGGAACCGTAGTGAGAATTCGGGTTTATTTTTACTGCTTTTTCAATCCAGCGCAACGCTTCGGCATTATTACCGATCAGTTCATAAGCGGTACCGATATTGGAGGCGGTAGAATATCGGTTGGGTTCCTCTTTTTCAATCTTTTTGTAAAGTTCGATGGCTTCCTTATATTTTCCCTGAATAATCAGGATCAGTCCTTTATCTGAAAGGTAATTCAGTTTTCCTGTTTCCTTATAGCCTTTTTCCAGCGATAACAGTATTTTATTAAGCTCTTCGGTATTGGTAAAAGAATGACCATAAGGTATATATCCTTCATAGTCTTCATAGAGAATGGTTCCGTCTTCGAGATGCAGCGTTTCTCCGTTCAGGCATCCGAATGCGGGAACAGAAAATAAAACCCCGAACAATACACTAAAAAAATATTTCCTCATATCCGATTTCTATGGTTACTGCTTTAAAAAATTTTTTATCTGCAAAAGATACAAAACCTGCCGCATAAAATTAATTTTAATAATCAAATAAGTCCAACCAAATATAAAAGATCACATAAGAAGAAAATCAAAGATTTTCATAGACTAATGTAATCTGATCTAAAGCTTAGAAATTATTTTAAAATCTTATGTTATTGATGTGTTTAATAAAACCCTTACATTCAATCTGCAACACTGTCATTTTGAGCGCAACGAAGTGGAGCCGAAAAATCTCAAATAACTGCATCTTAATAGATTCTTCATTCCATAATGCTGCGCAAAATTTCATTCTGAATGACAGAGTGATTTTACTGTTTTAAAATATAACACATTAGTCACATAAGTTTAGTTTAATAAAACAATTAGAAGTTCACATAAGAAGAAAATCAAAGATTTTCATAAACTAATGTGTTCTGATTTAAAGCTTAAATTATTTAAAATCTTATGTGACTGATGTGTTTAAAAACTCTTCAACCTGCAAAGCTGTCATTTTGAGCGCAACGAAGTGGAGCCGAAAAATCTAAAACAATTGCATTTTAAGAGATTCTTCATTGCATAATGCTTCGCAAAATTTCATTCTGAATGACAGGATTTTTAAATATAACACTTAAGTCACATAAGTTTAGTTTAATAAAATAATTAGAAGTTCACATAAGAAGAAAATCGAAGATTTTCATAGACTAATGTGTTCTTATATAAAGCTTAGAATTATTTTAAAATCTTATGTGACTTAAGTGTTTAAAAACTTTTCAACCTGCAAAGCTGTCATTTTGAGCGCAATGAAATGGAGCCGAAAAATCTAAAGCAACTGCATTTTAATAGATTCTTCATTGCATAATGCTTCGCAAAATTCCATTCAGAATGACAGGATTTTTAAATATAACACTTAAGTCACACAAGTTTAGTTTAATAAAATAATTAGAAGTTCACATAAGAGGAAAATCAAAGATTTTCACAAACTAATGTGCTCTGATATAAAGCGTAGAAATTATTTAAAATCTTATGTGACTTAAGTGTTTAAAAACTCAACCTGCAAAGCTGTCATTTTGAGCGAAACGAAGTGGAGTCGAAAAATCTCAAAAAACTATATTTTAAGAGATTCTTCATTCCATAATGCTTCGCAAAATTTCATTCTGAATGACAGAGTGATTTTACTGTTTTAAAATATAACACTTAAGTCACATAAGTTTAGTTTAATAAAATAATTAGAAGTTCACATAAGAAGAAAATCAAAGATTTTTATAAACTAATGTGTTCTGATATAATGCTTAATTTATTTAAAATCTTATGTGACTGATGTGTTTAAAAACTTTTAGATTTCAATCTGCAACACTGTCATTTTGAGCGAAACAAAGTGGGGCTGAAAAATCTCAAATAACTGCATTTTAAGAGATTCTTCATTGCATAATGCTGCGCAAAATTCCTTTCAGAATGACAGAAAAATTTAACCACAAAAGGCACAAAAGATAATGATAAAGCTAAATTTCAGAATAATTAAAGTCCTCAAAAGCATAAAAATCAGAGATTTTTTAAAAACTGTTGTGTGCTTTTTTCTAATGCTTGTTAACTTTAATAAAAGCATCAAAATCTTTTGTGGCTTTTGCGGTTAAAAAAGTACGTGCAGCAATCAACAAATCGTTGATTTTACGGCTGGTTTCCGGAAGTTCCCGTTTTTCCTTCGCTGTTAGTCTTTTGCTGGGAAGAATTTTTGGCCGCTTTTACCAGCTCATTGGTGTCGCTGTACAAAAGTTCCCAGCCGGAAACACCCTTCATCACGGTTAATAAACTGATGTAGGCTTTCAGGTTTTTCTCAAGGTCTTTGCGGATCGCGCTTGCGCTCGTCATTTGTCGGAGGTCTGCGTTGGCTTCTGCCTGATCGGCAAATAAGGTCTCAAAATCTTCATGTTTGGTTTTCATTTCTGTGAATGCAGCATTGATGGAAAGCAGTCCGATTTTCTGCATATTTTCAGGAGTTTCCAGTTCTTCGATGAGCTTTTTCATCTGTGCGGTCTGAGAAGAATAGCTTAAACGGTCGAGAGCCAGTCCGTACTTCTTCAATACATTGTACAAATCTTCGGCAGCCTGATAATTGGGCGCAGAAGAAAGTTTGCGGTATCCGTTGAGAAAGGCTTTCAGATTGGTGTAAGCGATATCCCTTTCATGATCTGCCGTTGCCACATCCTTCCCTTTTCCGCTGTAGCTCTGCTTTGCATAGACCTTATCGTATTCTGTGTACGAATTCTGTAAAGCCAAAGTAAGAGGATGATTATCAACTATGGTATATTTCCCTGACTGTGCATTTGAGAGAATACGTTGAGATAAAGTAGCGAGATCTTTAGTACTTAATCTTACTAATGAGATTTTCATAATACATGTGTTTTTTAATTATTAAATATTTATTTTTTGAACGCAGCAAATATAAATAATTCTGCATTTAGTTTAAAACATTTTGCGGGAAACAAAATGCAGTTGCAGGAAGTTCCCCGCAACTTGCAGGAGACTTCATGCAATTGCAGGAGATGACAAACAACCTTGTTTTTAACAAAATGCAGATGCAGGAGGTTTTCTGCAAATTGTTGGAGATGTCTTGCGGTTGCGAGATGTTTGAAACATTCAAATACACTAGTAAAAACTTGGAAATATGATATAAGATTTGTTAATCTCAATCGCATTAGTAGAAATATTTGATAAAAAACTTATTTACGGAAAACCATAATTATATATCTGACGGTTTCTTTATATTTGAAAAAATAAAATCTAGATAATCTTGTTAATCTATAAAGATTGATTTAGATATAATAAATTATTATAAAACTGATAGCAATGAATGTTAAAGAAATTTTAAATCAAGTTGAAAATTTTAATGAAAATAGAAATTATTGGTTTGTTAGAACCGACACTGGAAAACATTTTGATATATTTTATGAAGGAAATTATATAGCTATTGGTTGGGATTATCTCAGTT
>NZ_QEHP01000121.1:0-49016 GCF_003094695.1 Chryseobacterium sp. HMWF035
ATAAAATACTTTCAGGTGATTATTTTAATGACTCTAATAATATAGATTCAAAAATTGATACAATACAAAAGAAAATATGTTTTGATTTAACATCAATGCTCAAGCCCTTTTACTCCATTAAAAATTCAGAGTCAAATATTTTAAGTTGTATAGAAATGGGAGGATATAAATCCTTGACGTTACAGTTAATTAGCTTAAATATTCCGAGAGAAGTTGCACTAATCCTCAATGATACGATTTTTTCTAAATTGAATATTAATATTCAAAGTTTGGACGATGATTTTGTAAAAGCATATATAAAATCGAATATCAATGATATTGATTTTTGGAATAGAATTCAATTGCAACATCTGCTTTAGTCATAACCGTTATATACAATTATTAATAAATTATTTAAAAGTAATACCATAAAATATCAATGGATTCTTATATAAAAAACACAATAAATAACATTTTAAATTCTGAAAGTATTTCTTCTCTAAAAAAATATGAGGGCTTTTATTTTCAAAAAGCTAAAGATGCGTTAAATCATTTCTTGCAGTTAGAAGTGAATGGTGAGATTAAAACGTTCCTTCTCGAAAATCGGAAGAATTATGATAACCTGAAACAACTCTTCGAAGACGACGAGGAATTTTCGGTTTTTGGTAGAGCCATTTTGTCAGTAATATCTTATTGTGATTCACGAGCAGATCGAAAGAGTGAATTTAATCAATATGATGACTCTAGAACTTTAGCAATGGCATCCGTGAGGATGAATTTTTGGGTAAAACAATTAATAACATATAAGTTTGAAAGAACTTTTACAAATGGTTCTATTAAAAATG
Organism: Chryseobacterium sp. HMWF035; assembly: GCF_003094695.1. Classification (NCBI taxonomy): domain Bacteria; kingdom Pseudomonadati; phylum Bacteroidota; class Flavobacteriia; order Flavobacteriales; family Weeksellaceae; genus Chryseobacterium; species Chryseobacterium sp. HMWF035. The sequence goes on from NZ_QEHP01000121.1 coordinate 825, forward strand.
CTATTGAATATTTGTTGAATCCTGAGGAGAATTTTACGATGTTGAGTGAAAATCATCGAAGTCAATTATCTGAAAATCTTTTTAGAAAAAGATATGAAAAAGATACTTTTAAAGATGATGTTATCAATTTTTTCTCAGGATTTTCTATTATAGTAAAAAACCCGCAAAATTACACTCATTTACTTACAAGGATCATTTATAATATAACTGATTTCTGGAAGGAGAGTATTATAGGTCTTATATGTCCGGATGGTACTGGGTGGCAAGAAAATGTGATTGATACCCCAGATACAATTAATTACATTACAGTTTGGAATCACCGTAAGCCTAATATACCTCAAAAAACACTCAAATTACTAAAATCTTGTATCGAAGAAAATGGTTTTTTTAGAATTTTTTATTCATACGATTACACAGTTCATTATATAGCTGAGGTTATTGACTTTGTTACAAACCAATCAGAACTTGATAAAGCGGATTGGCAAAAGCATTATAAAAATATTAATTCTGAGGGTGGTAACTTCAGTGATTATAATGATGGATCTAAAAGTGCTAATATAATTTATTTAGTTAATAGATTTTATAAAGTTGAGCCAATTAATGAATCTAACTTTATATACTATGCAAATAAAAAGTATCCTAGTGTGGGTAGTCAAGCCCCTGTAATTTCATATAAAACTAATTTAGAGATACAAAAACAAAATAAAATGAAAAATCAAATAGATCTTCTGCGTTATAAAAAACAAATTATCTTACAAGGACCTCCAGGAACAGGTAAAACAAGGTTAGCTAAAGAAATATCAAAAAAAATAATTGAGAGTAATAAAATCAGTAATGCAACAATTTCTGTTAAAACACTAACTAAGAATTATATTAAATCTAATTTGAACGTTGGACAAAAAATAGAAGGAAAGAATGAGACAATATTTGAAGTTGTGGATTTAGGAAAAAATGTAGTTTTATTAAAAAGTGATACAAGTAAACCTTGGAGACCATCTTACAATAAAATAATAGATTCCTTTAATAATAAATTGTGGAAAATTAAAGGAAGAACTGGCGGATTTAAATCTTATGAAGATGCAATTGCAAAGTATTTTTATGAAAATCATCTTAATTCGATAAATGAAGAGGAACAAAATCTAAGTAATATAAAGGATTTTCAAAAGATCATTCAGTTTCATCCAAGTTATACTTATGAAGATTTTGTTAGAGGTATTGTTGCTCTACCTAATGAAGAGGGAGAAGGTATTGTTTATGGTGCAGAAAACAAAACGTTAGCTAATTTCGCAGAGAATGCATCAAACGACTCTGATAATAATTATGTTCTGATTATAGATGAAATTAACAGAGCTAATCTCTCTTCTGTTTTAGGAGAATTGATTTACGCTTTAGAATACCGTGGAGAAGAAGTAGAAAGTATGTATGAAGTAGATGGCTCTCAAAAATTAGTTCTTCCACCGAATCTCTACATTATCGGAACCATGAACACCGCAGACCGAAGTGTAGGACATATCGATTACGCCATCAGAAGAAGGTTTGCATTTGTAGATGTTTTACCTGAAAAGCTGGAAGATACTGAAGATGTATTTTTTAATACTCCTAATTTCATAGAAGTAGCAAAATTATTTATTAAAACTGGAGAGGATGAGGTAATCAATTTTGAAAATGCGGAAGATTCAGATTTCCTTTCTAATGATTTTTCTTCGAAAGACGTGGCTTTAGGTCATAGTTATTTCATTGCAGACAGGAAAAAGATATCAGAAGAAGAAAAAGACAATTATTTCAAAATGAAGATGAAGTATGAGATTATTCCTATTCTTAATGAATATCTTAGGGATGGAGTTTTTAATGAATCTGCAACCGCAAAAATCAAAGACATTGAACAGCGCTTTGCCTAAACTTATAAGGCTTTACGAACATTGGGAGCATACTGAAGAATTCCTTGAAATTGAGAAGAGCCTCTACTTCAGGAAAGATAACAGATGTTCTGTATTTCAGTATGAGAATATAAAAGAAAACAATGTTGAGAAATGCAAGATAAAAGCCAATTACTATATTGGAGTTGGAACGGTTTCAAATAACCATCATATTTTTGTTTCTCCAAAAGTAAATAATAAACTTTTGGAAAGTATTCAGGAAAATTTAGATGATATAGATGTTGATCATACAGCAAAAGCAAAAATTGAAAGTAAAGAAGAAGTAAATTCATTACCGGAAGTCGATGTGGTAAAAATGCTTTCAGAAATAATAAAGCTTCCTGATGCAACCAAAGAAATATCGGAGCTTCTGGATATTGATTGGGATGCTCCCGAAATAGAAGTTGAGCATTTGGACAATGATTATTTATCACCTTTTTTGGTCGTGCAGTTCATACATTTAATGAAAAAAATCGTTAAGAAGGGACTGAAGAAATCGTATTATACAGTAGAAGAAAATTTAAACAGCAGAATAAAAGGTAAAATTTTAATTCCTAAAACGATTAAATTAAACCATCTTAAAAATAGAGCGACAAATACTTTTTGCAAATATCAGGAGTTTGGCTTTAATAGTATTGAAAACCGGTTTTTAAAAAAGGTGTTAGAATTTGTAAATAATTATTTATCAACAAATAAAGAACTGTTATCATCCGTTAATTCAGAAATCCGGAACAGTATAAACTATATCTCTTCTGCATTCGAATTGATTAGTCCGCTGGAAAATATCAAAGAAATAAAAAGCGTAAAGCATAATAAATTTTACAAAGAATACAAAGAAGCAATCCATTTGGGAGAACTCATTTTAAAAAACTTTTCCTACTCAATCACAAAATCTAATACTACAGCCAGGAAAAAAACACCGCCTTATTGGATTGATATGAGCCGTTTGTTTGAGTTATATGCCTATAAAAGATTGTTGGAAAACGAAGCTTACAGAAAGATTAAATACCATTGGAAGACGTTTGGAAACGAAGTGGATTTTATAGGTTTTTATAATAATCCTGAAAAAGGTAATGAAATACCAATTATTATAGATGCTAAATATAAGTTGCATTATGAAAACAGCAAAGAACATCAGGATATGAGACAGGTTGCAGGTTATGCGCGCTTGAAAAAAGTTTATCATCACTTTTCGGATAAAGTTAAAAATTCAGATATAATAGATTGTTTAATTATCTATCCAACTCTGAATAAAGAAACTGAATTACAAATTTCTGAAATAAAAGCATATCAGAATATCTATAAAATGGGAATTTGTCTACCGATTAAGTAAAAAAAATTGATAAAGAATACAATAAATACATTCAGTTCTACCTATGTTCCCAACCTACCACATCGCCATCCTTGAAGACAGCCCCAAACAAATGGAAAAACTGGAACTGTATCTTCAGCATATTCCCAATGTTCAGATTGTTTCAAAAAGCAGCAGTTCAGATCATTTTTTTGAGGAACTGAAAACGGTAAAGCCGGATATTTTGCTGGCGGATCTGGATCTGGGCAGCGACAGCATGACGGGAATGGAAGTGGCGCAGGAAATCGGGATTCCCGTTTTCTTTGCAAGTGTCAATACCAGAGAATACATCAAAGATATTGAGAATCTCAAGCGCGATTCCGGGATTTGTGTAGATCATATTACCAAGCCTTTTACGGAAGAAAAATTTGTTAAAAGTTTTAAAAGGTTCTTACAGGAAGTTTACTTGTTTTCTAGTCTTCAGTACGTTTATCTGGATTTTAATAAAACAAAAAGAAACAGGATTCTGATTGATGATATTGTCTATTTAAGCGCAGATAAGTCTTCCGGCTCCGAATCCAACAACAAGCAGATTCATTTTATTAACCGGAAAACGGAGAATCTTATTGATTTTTCCTTTTCGAAAATGGAAGATAAAGGACTGATGAAAAGTCAGTTTATAACGATTCATAAATCTTTCAGAGTCAATAAAAAATACATTCAGTGTTATCATAAAAATGATGAACACGTAGAAATCATTGTATTTGATGAAAAAAACAAGACAAAATGTCATTACCTGCCTGTGTCAGAAAATTATCAGAATGACATAAAAAAACTTTTGGGCTAACGGCTCTTATTCCTCAAAAAAAAGCTTTTGTTCCTGCGTTTCCGGTTATGTTTTCCGGAAACGCATTTTTTTGTTTTCCGGATGTTTTTTTGTTGATACTCCTATACAATAAATAATTATTAAAACAAACAATGGAAACATCTTTTGAAGGAATAATTCCTTCCGTTAATTATCATCTCTGGGAACCTTGTAATATGAAATGCAGGTTCTGCTTTGCAACATTTCAGGAGGCTAAAAAAATACTTCCTAAAGGACATTTGCCTAAAGAACAGTCTCTGGAACTGATAAAGCAGATTGCCGGAATGGGCTTTAAAAAAATAACCTTTGCAGGAGGGGAGCCTACAATATGTCCATGGATTTCAGATCTTATTGCCGCTGCAAAAGAAGCAGGGATGACTACAATGCTGGTGACCAACGGAACTAAGCTGAATGAAACGTTTTTTAAGAAAAACAAGAAGAATCTGGACTGGATCATCTTGAGTATTGATAGTCTGAATGATGAAACCAATATTAAATCGGGAAGAGCTTTTAAAGGAAAAGAGCCGTTAACTGCGGAAGCCTATAAATCGCTTATAGATGAAATTAAGAGGTATGGTTTTCAATTAAAAATCAACACAGTTGTCCATCACCTGAATTACAATGAATCTTTAATGGATCTGATTCTTTATGCTCAGCCAAAACGCTGGAAGGTATTTCAGGTTCTGCCGATGAAAGGGGAGAATGATGAACACATTGAAGAATTTATTATCAGTCAACAGCAGTTCGATCATTTTATAGCGAACCATCAGTTTTTGAAAGATCATGAAATATTGGTTTCTGAAGATAATTCTGAAATGAAAGACAGCTATGTGATGATAGATCCTGCCGGAAGGTTTTTTACCAATAAAGAAGGCTTTCAGGAATACAGCAGACCAATATTGGAAGCAGGGGCTAAAAAAGCTTATGATGAAATGGATTACAGCTATAAAAACTTTTTAGACAGAGGGGGTTTATATCAATGGGATTAATATTTAAAAATTATATGAAAACAAAAATTACATTATCCGGTGAAGTGGCTTCCGGAAAAAGTACAGTAGGAAAATTACTGGCAGAACAATTAGGGTATCAGTTTATTTCTTTAGGAAATTTAATCCGGAAGAGAGCAGAAAATGAAGGAATAAGTATTGTTGAATTTCAGCGAAGATGTACTGAAAATCCGGAAACTGATAAAGAAATTGACAGGGAATTTGCTGATGAATGCAATAAAAAAGAACATTTAATTATTGATTATCGTTTAGGATTTAAGTTTATTAACAATGCCTTTCATGTTTTTCTTAAAATCTCTGAGGAAGATGCGTCAGAAAGACTCAGAAAATCTGAAAGAGGTGATGAATCTTCAAAAACGATTCCTGAAAGAAACAATGCCTTTAAGAAACAATTTAAAAATGCGTATGATATAGATTATACTTTAGAATCACACTATGATCTGGTCGTGACCATCAACAACCAAATAACGCCTCAGGAAATTGTAGATATTATTTTGTCTGAGATCAAAAGTTAATTGCTGAGTAATTAATAACGCTGTCCCAAAAGTCAATCTGACTTTTGGGACAGCAGCTTTTATACTTTCATTGTAAAAATGATTCTCAATTCAACACCTCCGATCCAAAAATCCTCACACAGTACTCACTCCCCAGAAATCTCGGATCACCATATTTCTCAGACCAGAAACCATCCAGAACATCTTTACTGATACAGCGGTAAACTGCCACACCCTTGTAAATTTTGAGATCTTCCCCTTCATAACGGAAGTTGATGACCAGAATTCCGTCTTTATAAAAACCGGTGCCTTGCTGCATATGATCCCCAATCATCCACTCAGCAATGATGCGTTGGTTTTCGTCGAGGGATAAGGTGAGAATCCCATAATAAGAAACTTCCGTAGACTCTTCCTGATTGCTTCCCTGAATAGAATAACTTCCTGCTAAATCCTGTACTGTCATTTAATTTAATTAATCATACAAATGTAAATTAATATGAGATTTTACAGAGGATTCTTTACAATTATTTAGAATAAATCTGCTAAGGATATTTTTTATTCAATAAGTGTTGAAATATTTTGCAGATCTAATGTTTTTTTATATTTTTATCTCTCAAACTATAAAAAATATATCATGAAAAATCTAAAAAAGGTTTCTAGAAATGCGATGAAATCTATTCAGGGAGGTATCATTAAAGGTATGGTAAGATGTAAAGATCCAAATACATGCGTTGTTCAATGGGGATGGGGTGGAGGATCATCAAGTAACTGCGGTACCTTTGATATTATTTGTGGAGAAGCTCCTCCGCAGGATCCTTGCGAATATACTTTATGTGTATAAAAAATATTTAAAGGAGTGTTTATTAACACTCTTTTTTATTTTAGATTTGCCAATGTTTTATTTTTTAACAGCCATCAATCTTTTTACCTTTATTATTTATGGAGCCGACAAGAGAAAAGCAGAAAAGCACCAGCGAAGAATTTCCGAAAATACGCTTCTGGCAGTTTCTTTTTTGGGTGGAACTATCGGAGCTTTACTGGCAATGATCTTCTTCAGACATAAAATTTCCAAGACTTCCTTTTTATTAAAATTTGGACTCATTGTTTTAGTACAGGCTGTTTTCATTTACCTTTTTGAAAATACTTTCTAAAATGGAAAAGTTATACAGATTTTATGACTAATATATTAATCCCTAAGAAATATTTTGTGATCATATTATACGTATAAAGTAGACAGTTCACTTTTTAGTCCGAATCCTTTTTTTGATAAGTAAATTTTAAAAGTTCATATATTCACCCCACAAATAAATCATTTCACAACATTTTTCTTATTTAAATTACAGAAACAATATTTTTGCTCAATAGATATGGAAAAAAAGAATAATATTTATTTTAGGAGCAGATTGATTTCTGTTACAATATTTAGATTTCGATGTTCATTCCATTTCAGAAGAACTTTTGCAATAAAATTACTAATAAAGAAATAACATTAGCTTAAGATAATATCATATCATATGAAAAATACGATAGTTGGTCTTTTCTGTTTTATATCGCTATTCTCTTGCGCACAAGAAAGGAAAGCCGGTTCGGGCTTAAATTTTAATCCCGACAAATACGAGATTCAAATTCTTACTTACAATGGTAAAGAAATCCGCGTAAGAGCTTTTGAGAAAATTGTTTATGTGGAAAAACCTGTAGACACAACCTATCAGGTTCTTAATTTTTATGTTCCTGAAGAATATTACAGAAATAAAAGTATTAATGGATACAATGCCCAAAATGCCCCTATATTTTTCCCTAACCAAGTAGGTGGTTATATGCCTGCTGAACCCGGATCTACAAAGTTAAACAATTTTAGACCTCCGATTAATGGCGGTGTGGTAAAAGATAATAACCAACAAAGACCACAGGGCGGGTTGGAAGACAAAAAAGAAAATACCATCTTAAAGGCCTTGTCTCATGGTTATGTAGTAGCTTCTGCGGGAGCAAGAGGGCGCACGAATAAAAATAAAGATGGCAAATACTATGGGAAAGCACCTGCCGGGCTGGTCGATTTAAAGGCTGCCATTCGTTATCTTAAACTAAACGACCGCGAAATGCCGGGCAATGCCGACAAAATTATTTCCAATGGAACCAGTGCTGGTGGTGCCATGTCAGCTTTATTGGGAGCTACCGGAGATAACCCTGATTATTTGCCTTACCTGAAAGAAATAGGAGCAGCAGAGACCAGCGATGCTATTTATGCCTCCTCTGATTACTGCCCAATTACCAATTTGGATCACGCAGACGCTGCTTATGAATGGCAGTTTTTCGGGGTAAATGATTACAAAAAAGGAGGGCTCTATGGACCTCAAGCCGATACAGCTACAGAAACTTTAAATGAAAGGCAACAGAAAGTCTCATTGGAGTTAAAAAACACATTTCCTGCCTATATCAATTCTCTAAAACTTAAAGATGAAAAGGGAAACCTCCTCACATTAGATAATAGTGGAAATGGTTCTTTCAAAGAGTTTTTGAAGGCAAAAGTAATTGTATCAGCCAATGTCGCATTAAAGGCAGGAACTGATCTTTCCGAAAGACCCTTTCTTATCATAAAAAACGGAATAGTAACAGACATTAATTGGGATGAGTATATACGATATATGCAAAGACAAAAAACACCACCTGCTTTTGATGCGCTGGATTTATCAGCAGCAGAAAATACAGAGTTTGGAACAGAAAGTTTTGATGCAAAACATTTTACTGAATATAGCTTAAAAAATACTACAGTAAGTAATGCAGTGATAGCGGATAAACAAATTGTAAAAATGATGAATCCTATGAATTATATCGGAGATGCTCATACAAAAACAGCAAAATATTGGAGAATTCGTCACGGTTCAAAGGATAAAGATACTGGTTTGGCGATTTCTGCTATTTTAGCTGTGAGACTTGCAAACCAATGCTATCATGTAGATTATGCATTGCCTTGGGACAAACATCATAGTGGAGATTACGATTTGGACGAGCTTTTCCATTGGATAGATCAGATTTCCAAATAAAAAATAGGTAGAATTTTAAGCTCTTTTTATTATGAGTAGCAATTCGTTTATTTCTTCGGAAAGTATTATTAAAGATATCTATTTTCCGAAGATTTTTTTATTAAATTCTAAAAAGTACTCATTTATTTCACTAACTTTCAAATACTGCGAAACGAAAACCCGCAAATTATTTCTTCATTTTTTTTCCAAGTATTTAGCGATAACGAATCATCTATGATTTGTTTTCTTTTCGGCTACATAATGTCCCCATTTATTAATAACATCCAAAGCAGGAATAAACGTTCTGCCAAATTGAGTCAGACTGTAGAATACTTTTACTGGAGCTTTATCTCCATCTACAGTTCTGGATATTAAACCGTCTGATTCTAAATTTTTTAACTGTAAACTGAGTGTCATCTCTGTAATTACTTCAATTTCTTTTCGCAGTTCATTAAAACGTTTATCTCCGTCTTTAAGATGATATAAGATAACAGCTTTCCATTTTCCACCGACTAAATCCATTGCGAGACTTATTGTACAAGGATAATATTTTCCTTCAACTTCTATGTTTTTTCCCATTGTTTTTACATATCAATTTTGATAGTTCTTGCAAAAATAAATAACTATTAATAATTTTGCAACTATAATTACTTTAGTTATTTATTAAACAGATGTAATATCAATTTAAAGAGATTCTTTTTATATTAAAAGATATTTATAATTGTAAAATTTTTAAATTTTTGCAGGCAGGAATATTTTTCAATATTAATTTTTCCTGTAACGTATTTATATTAAAAACAACTCTAAGAATGCTTACTCAATATAAATCATATTCAATGAAACAAAATGCTATAATATGGCCGGAAAAATATACTCCGGGCACAACAGACAATTACTGTTCAAATGAGGTGATCGTAAAAGATATAACCGCCTCTGAGGTTTGGCCTTACCTTACTAATCCGTTTACTTGGCCAACCTATTACTCCAATTCTTCAGATATTGAATTTTTAAAAGCTGGCGATAATGAATTGTATCATGATGTACGATTCCGATTCAAGACTTTTGGTTTTCCGATACAGGCTCAAGTTACCGAGTTTGTGCCTCCTTCAGAAAATGAACCTGCAAGACTTGCTTGGCATGGTTGGGCAGAAGGTGATGAAGAGGCTCGGTTGGACGTAATCCACGCATGGCTTATCGAAGATCTACCGGGTAACAGAGTACGTATTCTCACCCAAGAGAGTCAAATTGGCAAACCTGCGCAGCAATTGGCTAAACAAAAACCTAACCCAATGATAAATGGTCATCAGGAATGGCTTGAAGGCTTGATAGACGCTATCATTAAATCAAACGATACACGATTAGTGTAAATATTTAAATCCTCTATACTTACAGAATTTCTTTGAGCAAATATATTTGTGCACAACCACAAAACTTGACATAATATTTCTAATTATGAGGATTTTTTTAGATGCTAATTATTTAAATTCCTCATTATGAATTTGTTAATTATCAAAAGTTATTGGTGAATATTTCATTAAAAATCACTATTTTTGCACCCGTAAAAATCTTATATGCAAAACATTAGAAATATTGCGATTATCGCACACGTTGACCACGGTAAGACTACTTTGGTCGACAAGATCATCCACGCTACCAACATTTTCAGAGAAAATCAGGAGAGTGGGGAGTTAATTATGGATAACAACGATCTTGAAAGAGAAAGAGGGATCACCATCTTATCCAAGAATATTTCTGTTACTTATAAAGACACGAAAATTAACGTAATTGATACACCTGGTCACGCCGATTTCGGAGGAGAGGTAGAAAGAGTACTGAAAATGGCAGACGGGGTAATTTTGTTGGTGGATGCGTTCGAAGGACCGATGCCACAGACAAGATTCGTACTTCAGAAAGCTTTGGAACTTGGTTTAAGACCTTTGGTGGTAATCAATAAAGTAGATAAGCCAAACTGCCGTCCGGATGAGGTTCACGATCAGGTATTCGATCTTTTCTTCAATCTGGATGCTACTGAAGAGCAATTGGATTTCCCAACGTTCTATGGTTCTTCTAAACAGGGATGGTTCAACACTTCATTAGAGCAGACTGAAGATATTTTACCATTACTGGATGGTATTTTACAGTACGTTCCTGCACCGAAAGTTACAGAAGGTAACCTTCAGATGCAGATCACTTCTCTGGATTATTCTTCTTTCTTAGGAAGAATCGCAATCGGAAAAGTAACGAGAGGAGAAATTAAAGAATCTCAGTGGATCGGTCTTGCACAGGCAGACGGAAAAGTGGCAAAAGGAAAAGTAAAAGAACTATACGTTTTCGAAGGATTAGGAAAGAAAAAAGTAACTGAAGTTCAGGCAGGAGATATCTGTGCTGTGGTAGGTTTCGACGCTTTCCAGATCGGAGATTCTTTCGTAGATCTTGAAAACCCTGAACCATTGGAAAGAACGGCAATTGACGAGCCTACACTGAACATGACGTTCTCCATCAACAATTCACCTTTCTTCGGGAAAGACGGTAAATATGTAACGTCTAACCACTTGAAAGAAAGATTAACGAAAGAACTAGAGAAAAACTTAGCATTAAGAGTTCAGCAGACCGATGATGCCAATACGTTCCTTGTTTTTGGTAGAGGTATTCTTCACTTGTCAGTTCTTATTGAAACCATGAGAAGAGAAGGATATGAAATGACGATTGGTCAGCCACAGGTAATCCTTAAAGAAGTAGACGGTGTAAACTGTGAGCCTTACGAATCTTTGGTAGTAGACGTTCCTGAAGAATATGCTTCAAGAGTAATCGATCTTGCTACCCAGAGAAAAGGAGACCTTCACATCATGGAAACCAAAGGGGAGATGCAGCACATGGAATTCGAAATTCCTTCAAGAGGTTTGATCGGATTGCGTTCTCAGATGTTAACAGCGACGGCGGGAGAAGCGATCATGGCACACCGTTTCACAGAATACAAGCCTTTCAAAGGTGCTATTCCGGGAAGAAACAACGGGGTGTTGATCAGCAAAACGCAAGGTCCGGCAACAGAATATTCCATCAACAAACTACAGGACAGAGGCAAGTTCTTCGTAGATCCGGGAGAGGAAATCTACGCAGGAATGATCATCGGTGAACAGAACAAACCGGGTGACCTTGTGGTAAACATCGTGGAAGCAAAGCAGTTGAACAACATGAGAGCAGCAGGTAAAGATAAAGATACAGGAGTTGCTCCGAAGATCTTATTCTCTCTTGAAGAATGTATGGAATATATTCAGGGTGATGAAGCCATTGAAGTAACGCCAAACTTCATCCGTATGAGAAAGAAATTACTTTCTGAAGAAGACAGAAAAAAAGTGGAAAGAGCAGCTAAAGCTTAATTCAGTTTTTATAATAACAAAGCTCCGATTTTTCGGGGCTTTTTTTGTTTTAAATTTACTAATTTAGCATAAGCAAAATAGTAAGAACATGACAATTACTAAAGAAAAACTCCATAGACAGATTGATGAATTTCCGGATGAGATCAGTATTGATGAAGTAATAGAAAGATTAATTATGATCGAAAAACTGGAGATCAGAAAAAAAGAATCTGAAGATAATGAAACCATTAGTGAGGATGAGCTTAAAAATGAAATAGACAAATGGTTCAGATAAAATGGCTGAAATCTGCAAAAAATGATTTGAAAGAAATTTATGACTTTGTTAGTTTAGATTCTAAAAGATATGCGAAGTTTCAAATTGAAAAAATTCAGAATAAAACAGAAATTTTAAAGACAGGAAATATTGTCGGGAAAAAAGTTTCCGAGTTGGATGATGAAAACATCAGAGAAATCTTCGAAGGAAACTACAGAATCATTTATCGTATAGTTTCTCCGGAGGAAATTCACATTATCCTGATTCATCACGGTGCAAGAAATTTACACAATAGAGCAAAGTGATTTAAAAGAATAAGTATATCTTACATTTTCTATTTTACAATAACATTCAATAGGGGCGGACTTTAGTCCGCTTTCAGCATTATTCCTCTAGACTGGCTTTGGTCAAAATTAATATAAAACTTGCCTAAACTTTTTTATCGCAAAAGATGCAAAAGATTGTAACACTGTAGTTGTTTAAGTTTAATAATTAAATGGGAAAAAGAGCACATAAGTTAAAAAAATCAAAGATTTTTCTCTTTGCGGACTTTTGAAATACCTTAAATAAATCCAATAAAGTCTTTTGTCTCTTTTGCGGTAAAATTTAAAATGAGTTTAAACAAACTTATAAGTAAGGAAGCCTTTTAAAGCTTACTTGAGTGAAACGCCTTAGCGGACTTAAAAACAATTAGTAATCAAAAAAACTTTGTGTTAAAGCACCTATAATTTAAATCAAAGTACAAATAATTCATTTTATTATCGTAATTTAAAATCAACAAAATAAATTAATGTAGTTTTGCAGACTATGAGAATGAATACCCTAAAAATGATCGTTTTATCGGGATTTTTTACATCATTTGTTGCCTGTTCCACACAGAACAACGCAGTGAAAGCTTCCACTCCCGTAAAAAATTCCGTTAAACCCAACATACCAAAACCGCCGCTTCCTATTACCAGTACAGATTCTTCGGCAGTACCGCCGAATGACGACACCTTCCGAACCAACCTCCCGGAAATCAAAAGAGAGTTCCGCGGAGCATGGATTGCAAGCGTTGCCAATATCAACTGGCCTTCAAGAAACAACCTGTCGGTCGATCAGCAGAAAGCCGAAGCCATTTCCATGCTGGATATGCTGAAAGACAATAACTTCAACGCCGTTATTTTTCAGGTAAGACCTTCCGCAGATGCTTTGTACACCAGTAATCTGGAACCGTGGTCGTATTTCCTGACCGGACAGACCGGAGCCGCTCCTTATCCGAATTATGATCCTTTACAGTTCTGGATCGAGGAATCCCACAAAAGAGGACTGGAACTCCATGTGTGGCTGAATCCGTACCGCGCCCATCATTCGAACGGAGGCTCACCCAACAGTTTATCTATGGTGAATAAGCTTTCCGACATCGTCATCCGCCTGAAAAACGGAATGTACTGGTTTGATCCTGCTGATCCCAAAACTCAGGGACACGTTTCGAATGTGGTAAAAGATATCGTAACAAGATATGATATTGATGCCGTACATTTTGATGACTATTTTTATCCTTACGCAACCTATAATAAAGGAGCCGATTTTCCGGACAATAAAACCTGGAATGCGTACGTAAACAGCGGAGGAACCTTAACAAGAGCCGACTGGAGACGGGATAACGTGAATAAATTTGTAGAAAGAATCTATAAAGAAATCCACGCAGAAAAGAACTACGTGCGATTCGGGATCAGTCCGTTCGGGATCTGGAAACCCGGTTATCCGGAAGGAGTCACAGGTTCTTCTCAGTACGATGAGCTTTACGCGGATGCCAAATTATGGTTAAACAAAGGCTGGGTAGATTATTTCTCGCCACAGTTGTACTGGCCGATAGAATCTAAAGGACAGCCTTTTGAAGGACTACTAAATTGGTGGAAATCTGAAAACACCATGAACCGCCATTTGTGGCCGGGCTTGAATTCGGTGGAAATTAAAACTTCTGACCGTCCGACAGAAATTAAAAATCAGATTGAAATATCACGGCAGGTTTTAGGGAAAGATGCAGGGGAAATTCACTGGAGCATTGCCGGTTTAACCAAAAATGCCAACATGCTTCCTACACTGAAAAACGGACCCTATAAAGAAAAAGCGTTGGTTCCGAAAACATCATGGATAAAAGCTATTCCTTTGCAGACCCCGACTTTGTTCATCAATAACAACGGAAATTCTGCGCAGATAAGCTGGAGCGTAAAAAATATAAAAGAAGTCTTCCAATGGGTGCTTTTTACCCAGTACAACGGAATCTGGGAAACTGAAATCCTTACACTGGATCAGCTTTCCAGAGAAATTCCTAAAAATAAAGAAGGAAAAGTACTGAATGCAGTTGCCATCAAAGCAATTGACCGATTGGGAAATGAAAGCGATTATATCGCCAAGAAAATAAAGTAATTTTAATAAATACAGATGAATAAACTCAGCAGTCTTAAACAAGTTGCTGAGTTCTTTATTTTACCACATCAGTCACATAAGATTTTAAATAATCGGCGTATTGTATGCAAGAACACATTAGCTTATGAAAATCTTTGATTTTCTTCTTATGTGATCTTTTAAATATCTAATTAAACTAAACTTATGTGACTAATGTGTCATATTTTAATTTTTCGGTTCCACTTTGTTTCGCTCAAAATGACAATGTTGCAGATTGAATGGTACGTACTTTTTTAACCACATAGGTCACATAAGATTTTAAATCATCGCCGCATTGTCTGCAATAACACATTAGTTTTTTGAAAAGCAAAGATTTTGATCTTATTTTTAAAGAAGTTAATGTAAAAAACTTATGTGATTATAAATCTCTACTTAGCAACAGCTTTGTGAGCCTAAGAACAATGAATAATTGAAAAGTCATTCATCAATTTTGGGTTAAAATTCAGCATTATGATGAATAAAAGATCATCAATATAAAATTAAAGATCTCCAAATTCGAAATAGTATAAAAGAAATATCATTTAATATAGTAAATTTGCTTCTGCATATAATAACCGGATCTTGGCTAACTGTAATGATATGAATGATTTTTTAATAGGCATTGGAAAGAGACTAAAAGATATCAGGAAAAAAAATAATTTAACCATTAATGAATTAGCTTTCAGAGCCAATGTAAGCAACGGACTTGTTTCCAGAATAGAAAACGGAAGAACCATTCCTTCGCTTCCCGTGCTGTTGGATTTAATCCAGTCTCTGGAAATTGATGCGAGTTACTTTTTTGAAGGGGTTGAGAAAAAATCAAACGCAAAATTCATTTACCTGCCCAAAGAAAACCAGCAGCTTATTGAAAAAGAAGTGGAAGCCGAAGGGTTTAAATACATGCATATCTTCAGCAAAAGTCTTCATTCTTTAGGTTTTGAAGCCGTTTTACTCACCCTTGAACCCAATGCCAAAAGAGAAAAAGTAATCACTGATGCATGGGAATTCAAGTATATTCTGAAGGGAGAGGTAAAATATCTGATCGATAATGAAGATGTGATACTAAAAGAAGGAGATTCCCTTTATTTTAACGGAAAATTCCCGCACGTTCCGGTGAGCATCAGTAATGAAAGCTGCATTATGTTGGTTTTGTATTTTTACTCAGGATAAATTTTACATCTCTTTTTTAATAGTTTATTTACAAATATTCAATTATTATTTTTCATAAAAGTTTACAAATACGCAACTTTCTGTTTTTTATCAAACCTTCTGATTTAACTTTAAATTAATCTTTGGGCGTTTGTTTTTTTGAAAATTTTATTAAACAAATACGCATTGCATATGGTGTTCCGTCTTCTGAAACACTGATTAACACTCATGTTTTTCCATTATGAAAGAAGAATACGGTACTTTCTGCAGGTAAAACTGAGGTAACAATTCTGCTTCATTTATTAAACATTACTTAATATAAAATAATTACATATATTAAAATTATTGACTTGTTTTGCGGTATAAATTTAATATATGTAAACAATGGAGCCGATAATAAAAAAATCTCTATTCCCTCTTTTTGCCTGTTGCAGTATCTTTATCTCTGCCCAGCAACAGATCGTTACAGGAATTGTTTCAGACCATAATCAGCCGCTTCCAGGAGCTACCGTAAAGGTTGCCGGAACCTCCAGAATCATCATGACCGATTTGGAAGGAAAGTTTTCCGTCAATGATCTGAAACCGGGACATTATGACCTACAGATCTCTTATATTGGTTTTGAAAATCAAAATATCACAATAGATCTAAAGTCTCAGCAGACTATGGATCTGGGAATGATCTCCATGCTTCAGAAACAGAAAAACATTGATGAAGTCATCGTTACGGGATCTCTGAAAAACAGTGAGGCAAGAGCCTTAAATCTTCAGAAAAACGCAATCAATATTTCCAACGTTATTGCTTCCGACGGAATCGGGAAATTACCGGACCGAAATGCTGCGGAAACCGTTCAGCGTGTACAGGGAGTTTCCATAGAGAGAGATCAGGGAGAAGGAAGATTTGTTTCTCTGAGAGGATTGCCGCCATTCTGGGCTTCAACAACCATCAACGGAAACAGGCTTCCCACAGCGGAAGAGGAAACTACATCCAGAGCAACCGCTTTCGATTTTTTTCCGACGGAACTTATCTCTTATGTTCATGTAAATAAATCTTTCACTCCCGATATGGAAGCCGACGGAATCGGAGGCGGCGTGAATTTCATTACGAAAACACCGCCCATGAAAACCGAGTTCAAAGCAACACTGGGAAGCGGTTACAATGCTAAATCTGATAAAGGAGTCTACAACATCGGACTGCTTTACGGCGGAAGAACAAAGGATAAAAAATTCGGGTATTTATTCAATTTTGCACACTTCATCCGAAACTGGTCTACCGATAATTTTGAAGCCAGAAGAAGCGGGGACGAAGGTGTTTTCAGGTTAGAACTTCGGGATTACAACGGGGTGAGAAAAACGACAGGAATCAACACGGCTTTTGAATATGTGCTGTCTCCAAAAACCACATTTTATCTCAAAGGAATGTACGGAACGCTGTCTGATGATGAAACGCACTACAAACACAGAATCCGTTTTGATAAATTCAGTTCCGCCAACAACACCGCAAGAGTGGAATTGCAGAACATCCATAACCGTCTGATTACAGAATTAACCTCGGTTTCTTTAGGTGCAGTTCATCAGTTAAAAAAAGGAAAGATCGACTGGGATCTATCATATTATGACAATAAATTCAAATACGGAAATATTCCTGATAAACAAAACAATTCCTATTATGTCATTAAGTACACTCAATCCGGAGTGGGAATCGATCCGACTTATATTGCTAATCACGGAATAGGTCCGAGAGCTTACTGGAAAGCCGATGGCGGAAAATTGGACTATAAAGATCCGGATGCATTATTTGGATTCTACAGCGACACCAATTTTAAAATGGATGCTTCCAGAATGAGATTTACCGATCTGGAATTTTACAAAGTCTTTGTTGAGGAAAAGGATAAAATGGTGGCTGCTTTTAACCATGAGATCAATGCTTCAGATCGTTTAACCTTAAAATACGGTTTCAAATACAGGGATAAAGAACGGAATGCCAGATTCTCGGATATTTTCTACAACTGGAACAACGGAACGGCACCGCTTTTATCAGATTTTGGACAATATATTACGAGTCAGGCGAATGGAACTCAATATTTAAGCGAAATGAACACCCACATCGGGAATACGTTCGGTCCTGTTCTGTCGACATCGGGAATGGATCAGTTCTGGTTTCAAAACAATGGAAATTTAAAGATAAACACTACAGATTCAGAAGCATTAGAATACAACAAAGCACTTGGAAGAAACTTCGACGTTTTCGAAAAACATACCGATGCATATGGAATGGGAACGTATAAAGTAAATGATCAGATCACGATTTTAGGAGGGATCAGATTATCAAATACCAATACGCAAGTAAAAGGATATAATGTAATCAACAATACCCTGATTCCTGTTGAAAACACTAAAAAATACCTTGCCGTTTTGCCGATGCTGCACATTAAATATTCTTTAAACGATAAAACAAATCTACGTTTTGCGGCAACAAGAACGTTCTCAAGACCGAATTTCGGAGATTTAACGCCGGGAGGAACATACAGCGAAGCCGACAACGAATTCAAAGGTGGAAATCCAAATCTGAACCCGACCTATTCTTTAAATTTTGATCTGATGGGAGAGTACTATTTTTCAAATGTAGGGATTTTGAGTGGTGGTGTTTTCTATAAATCAATCACAGATCCGATTTTTCAGGATTCTTTTATCGGAAATTATAATGGAAATAACGGAGTACAATTCACCGCGCCAAACAACGGAAAAGCAGCCTGGTTAGGCGGAATTGAGTTAGGAATCAACAGAAGATTCGATTTCCTGCCTGGTTTCCTACAATATTTCGGAACTCAATTGAACGCCACTTTCATGGATTCTCAAATGGAAAAACCAAGCGGAAGAGAGGTAAAACTTCCTTATCAGGCAAAAGAATTATGCAACATTCAGTTATTTTTCGAGAAAAAAGGATTCAACGCAAGACTGGCTTACAACTACAAAGGAAAATATGCTGTGGAATATGCAGAAGAAGACTTAAATGATTCATACTACGGAAAATACAGCAGTTTAGACTTCGGAGGTTCTTATCAATTTACCAAACATCTTATGTTGTATGTTGACGTAAATAACATTCTGAACAAACCTTTGATCTACCATTTCGGAAAAGAAGAAACCCGCCCGGAACAGGTTGAATATTACGGAGTAAGATGCAATTTAGGAGTAAAGTTTAATTTCTAACCGGATAACCATGATAAAAGCGGTCAATAAAAAAACAGCAGTAACCCTGAAAGCGGCTTTCGCGGCATTTGGAGTGTACTTTTGCATGTACGGTTTTCGAAAACCCTTTACAGTTGCCTCTTTCGAAGGTATAGTTTATTTCGGGGTTGATTATAAAGTTTTGATCATTATTGCGCAGGTCATGGGATATTTTATCTCAAAATTTATTGGAATTAAATTTATTTCAGAATTAAAACCGGAAAAAAGAATCTTTTATTTATTCACCTTTATCGTGGTTGCAGAACTTGCTTTGCTTGGTTTTGCGGTCGTTCCTGCGCCTTACAATATTCTTTTCATGTTCATTAACGGAATTCCGTTAGGAATGATTTGGGGAATTGTCTTTTCTTACATTGAAGGACGAAAAACTACGGAAATCATTGGATTATTTTTATGTTCAAGTTTTGTAGTTTCTTCGGGATTTACAAAATCTGTCGGGAAATTTTTAATGGATACTTTCAATATTTCAGAATTCTGGATGCCGTTTTCAGCAGGATTAATTTTCATCATTCCGTTGTTGGTATTCGGGTTTATGTTGGAAAAACTTCCAAAACCGACCGAAGAAGATATTTTATTAAAAAATAAAAGACAGCCGCTCAATAAAACGGAAAGAAAAAAAATTATTCAGCAGTTTTTTGTACCAATGATCTGCATTACATTTTTGTATGTGAGTCTTACGGTTTTAAGGGACTTTAGAGACAATTTTAACCGTGAGATCTGGGATAATTTACACATCAGATTCGACAGTTCAATCTTCACCTTAACGGAAATTCCGATTGCAATTATGGTGCTTTTGATTTTAAGTTTTATGGTTAAAGTGAAGAACAATAAGAGAGCTTTTGCCTATTATCATTACATTCTTTTTGGTGGAATTTTAACGGTCGGTTTTTCGACTTATTTATTTGAAAACAATGTAATGTCACCTTTTTTCTGGATGGTTCTTTCAGGTTTTGGGATGTATTTATGCTACATTCCGTTCAACGGAATTTACTTCGACAGGATGATCGCAGCATTTAATATCAAAGGAAATGTAGGTTTTCTGATCTATCTGGTAGATTCTTTCGGGTATTTGGGAAGCGTTTTGATTCTGCTTTATAAAAACTTCGGTTCACCGCAGACTTCCTGGCTGAATTTTTACATTAAATTAAACTACATCATTGTAGTTGTCGTGCTGATTTCTTCTCTCATTGCTTTTATCGCATTCAGAAGAAAAGCAGGAAAAAATAAAATCAATAACCAACCATACATCAATTTCGATCCGTCGAAAAGTATATAAATTATAGTAAAAATGACAACAAAATTCGATTTAATCGTTGTAGGAGGCGGCATTTTAGGAACTTTTCATGCATATCATGCACTGAAAAAGGGTCTTAAAGTAGCTTTATTGGAAAAAAATTCTATTCCTCAAGGTGCAACGGTACGAAATTTCGGGCAGGTCGTCCCTTCCGGAATGGATCTCAAATGGCAGAACTTCGGAAGAGAAAGTTTAGCAATTTATAACGAACTTCAAGCTCAGACCAATTTAACAATAAGAAAAAACGGTTCTGTTTATATCGCCTCAAACGATGAAGAACTTCAGTTAATCAATGAGTTGCATGAGATTAATAAGAATAATGATTATGAATCTGTTCTTTTATCGAAAAGCGAATGTATCAGTAGATTTGACGGTCTTCGTTCAGATTACTGCAAAGGCGGATTATTTTTCCCACAGGAATTATCGGTGGATTCTGCTGAAATGATCGTGAAACTTCACACACTTTTACAGGAAAAATTATACTTAAAAATTTTCTACAATACAACTGTTGTTGAAACCCATGAAAATGACGGTAAATGTATCGCAATCACCGCAGACGGAACAGAATTGAATGCTTCAAAAATCATTATTTGTGGTGGACATGAGTTTAAAACCTTATATCCAACTGTATTTAACGAAAGTGATCTTGAAGTCAGCAAATTACAAATGCTTCAGACAAAACCACAGGGAATTTATTCGTTGCAGGGAAATATTTTGACGGGACTTTCCATCAGAAGATATGAGTCTTTTGAAGAATGTCCTTCTTTCGAAAAAATCAAGTCTTTGGAAGATCCGAACTCTTTTGAAAAGAAATTTGGAGTCCATATTTTATTCAAACAGGCTCTTGACGGTTCTGTTATTTTAGGAGATTCTCACGAATATGCAGATGCAAAGGATTCTGATAATTTAGGATTTGATTTAAATATGGAAATTGACGAATTCATGATTAATGAAGCCAAAAAAATTATAGATCTTCCGACTTATGAGATCCAGAGAAGGTGGTTTGGAGTGTATTCTCAATGCAAAACAAAGGATATTTTCGAGTACAGTCCTTCACCCAATATTCATATTATAACAGGAATCGGAGGGAAAGGAATGACCGGAAGCGGAGGCTTTTCAAAATTTAATATAGATAAAATTTACGCATAAAATTAAATGAAGAATATAGAATTATTGGTTCTGGATATGGCAGGAACCACCATTGATGAAGATAATGTAGTATATAAAACTTTAATGACTGCCGTGAATGATTACGGGTACGAAGTTTCTTTGGAAAAAGTTTTATTAAGCTGTGCCGGAATGGAAAAACTGGAAGCAATAAGCAGTCTTTTAAAAGAAATAGGCGGAAATGAAGCGGATGCACTTGCTATTTTTGAAAACTTTTCGGATCAGTTAAAAGAAGCCTATCAGAATTTAGAGGTAAAACCAATTCATGGCGTTGAAAATTTCTTGTTAAAAATGAGATCTCAAAACAAAAAAATTGTTTTAAATACAGGCTACACTTCCGAAATTGCCCGACAGCTTTTAGACAAATTAGGCTGGAAAGAAAATGCTCACTATGATGCTTTAATTACAGCAGATGACGTTTCGGAAAGTCGTCCAAGCCCTGAAATGATCATTCTTGCGATGAAAAAATTCAATATCAATGAACCTGAAAAAGTTTTAAAAGCAGGCGATTCTGTAATCGATATTGAAGAAGGTAAAAATGCAGGCTGCGGACTCACAATTGCCGTACTTTCAGGAGCTCAAAGCAAATTTGAACTGGAAAAATCCAATCCCGACTATATTTTTAATACGATTTCTGAGGCTGAACGATTTTTTTACTAATTCTTTCAAGTTACACTTACCCCAATTCAGCCTCTTTTAATTTCTGAACATCAGTTCTGGGAAATCCGGAAATCAACTTTGTCAAAGTTTTAAACTTTGACAAAGTTCTCAAAGTTACATTCCTTTTTTAAATTACTCAATCAACCTAAAGTTTGTAAAATCTTAAAATTCAAAACCCACTTATTATTATGAAAGCAAAACTATTTTCAATGGCAATCGTAATGAGCTGTTTTCTCGGAGCTCAGACGAAGAAAGTTCTTTTCATCGGGATCGACGGTTGTCGGGCGGATGTTATGATGTCTTCCGGTACGCCGAACATTCATGCACTGGCAAATCAGTCAGTTTATTCTTTAGACGGACTCTGCGCTGCAATTACTTTGAGCGGAAACGGCTGGAGCACCATGCTTACAGGAGTCTGGCATACGAAACACAACGTGCAGGACAATAATTTAACCAGCCCAAATTATGCAAATTACCCTGACTTTTTAACGAGAGCTGAAGCGTATAATCCCAATTTAAGAACCATATCTCTGGCTCATTGGGCTCCGGTTAATAATACCATTGTTCAGAACGCCGATGTAAAGACTAATTTTACGACAGATCTTGCGGTAAAAAATGCGGCTGTAAATGCAATGCAAAATGATAATCCGGACATTTTATTTATTGATTTTGATGATGTGGATCACGCCGGGCATTCTTATGGTTTTTCGTCTTCTGTGCCGCAGTATGTCTCTTCCATACAAACCATTGATACGTACATCGGAGAAATTGTAAACGCCATGAAAAGCAGATCAACGTACAGTAATGAAGACTGGCTCGTTGTTTTAACTACGGATCACGGCGCGGTAGATAACGGTCATGGAGGCGGAAATCTTTCAGAAAGAAATATTTTTACCATTTATTCTAATCCTAATTTTACTCCTCAGCAAATCAGCAGAACCCTTTCAGAATCTTCTAAAACGTTCAATCAGCTAAATCTTCCGGCAGGAACGTATGCAAAACCTGCCAATCAGACTCCATTTAATTTTGGGGCGACTCAGGATTTCACAATTGAATTCTGGGTAAAACCCAATGTAGCCTACACAAGTGATCCAGTGATGATCAGTAATAAAAACTGGGCAAACGGAAAGAACAAAGGTTTTGTAATTTCAGGATATTCCGGACAGACTTTTAAAATGAATATTGGCGACGGAACCAACAGAATTGATCTTGTTGGCGGTAAAATGGAACTCAATACATGGAAACACATTGCCGTAAGTTTCGACAGAGACGGACTTGTAACAATGTACGAAGATGGTGTTCCCGTAACTTTTGCAAAAATGAACATCATTGGAAATATTGATTCGGGACTTCCGTTTACGATCAATCAGGATGGGACAAACACCTACAGTCCAACGCTTGCAGCTTCCTACAGAGACATCAGAGTGTGGAAATCTGCGCTTCCGAACGAGGTCATCGTGAATTGGGCAAATCAGGATATTACGGCTTCGCATCCTTATTATTCTCAATTGGTTGCCAACTGGAAATGTGATGAGGCTTCGGGAAATATATTGGCAGATTCCAGCCCGAATGCTAATACTGTTACTGTTACCGGATCTCCTGCGAGAAATCTGAACACAGTTAATAATTTTAAAATTTATAATTATTTGTCAACAACCAGAGAAACAGATCATTTGCCGACTGTATTGAACTGGCTGTGTATTCCCGTTCAGCCATCTTGGGGAATTGATGGGGTAAACAGAATTCCGCTATGTGCCAACGGAAGCTTATCTGCTGAAGAAAAGGAGATTACAACGAATGATTTTATTATTTATCCCAATCCTTCGAATCAGGAAGTTAACGTAAAATTCAAATCAAAGGAAAAAGAAATGAAGCTGGAAATTATTGATGCAAAAGGATCGTTGGTTTTATCAAAAAAAGTCAATTCTTCCGACGATGTTTACCATGAAAAATTCAATGTAGGTCATTTTCCGGATGGGATTTATTTCATAAAAATAACAGGAAAAGGAAAGTCGCTTACCAAAACATTTATAAAGCAATAGAACAGAGATAATTTTTACTTCAGAAGGCTTCCGTTTTTATACCGGAAGCTTTCTTTTGATATGAAAATTTTATCTTCATATTTTAGAATAACTATAAATTATTAACTTAAAATAATGTAATTCAGGAGCTTGTAAATGTATTTAAATGTTTTGACTAGAAATAAAAACTTCTCGGAACCATTTTTGTACCATAGATTTATAATCACAAAAAATATCTATTATGAATACCAAAAGACTTTCCGATTCCATTGAAAAAGCATTAAGCGACCAGATGAACAAAGAAATTCACGCTTCACACACCTTTTTATCGTATGGAATCTGGGCAGACGATAAAGGATATCAGGGAATTGCCAATTTCCTGTACAGACACGCTCAGGAAGAAAGAAACCACTCCATCAAATTCATGGAATATGTATTAAACAGAGGCGGAAAGCCGAAAGTAGATGCAATTCCTGCACCTCCGGCAGATCCGGAATCGCTTACCGATTGTTTTGAAGGAGTTTTCAAACATGAAGTAGATAACACGACTGCCATTTATAAAATCGTAGATATGGCTCTTGAAGAAAAAGACTGGGCAACGTGGAACTTTATGCAGTGGTTTGTACAGGAGCAGATTGAAGAGGAAACACTGGCACAGAATCTAATCGACAAACTGAAAATTGCAGGAGGAGACAGAGCTACCGATGAATCTTTATTTACGTTGGATAAAACATTACAAAATGCACCGAATGGTGTTCCGCTGGCTCAGGAAGCTACAGGAGACAACCCATAAAAAGTAATAGGTAAATTTAAATTATTGAAAAATCTGTCAGATATTGGCAGATTTTTTTATTATGAAACTCCCTTTAAAATGACTATCTTTGCACGCTGAAAGTTCAGAGCTAAATTAAATAAAACTTTGAACAATAAACCTTAAACTTAGAATTTTACAATATGAAATGTGGAATCGTAGGCTTACCGAATGTAGGTAAATCAACTCTTTTTAACTGTCTGAGCAACGCAAAAGCACAGTCGGCAAACTATCCTTTCTGTACCATCGAACCGAATTTGGGAACTGTTTCAGTACCGGATCACAGATTGTTTGAGCTAGAAAAATTGGTAAAACCTGAGAGAGTTTTGCCTGCGGTTGTAGAGATCGTAGATATTGCAGGACTTGTAAAAGGAGCAAGTAAAGGAGAAGGTCTAGGAAACCAGTTCCTTGCCAATATCCGTGAGTGTGAGGCAATTATCCACGTTTTAAGATGTTTTGATAACGGAAATATTGTTCACGTAGAAGGTTCGGTAGATCCGTTAAGAGATAAAGAAATCATTGATATCGAACTTCAGCTGAAAGATCTTGAAACGGTAGGAAAAGCAGTTGAGAAAGCTAAAAAGTTCATCAAATCCGGTAAAAAAGAAGATGTTTTGGCTTATGAAACACTTCAGAGTCTTCAGAAATTTTTAGAAGATGGTAAAAATGCAAGAGAATTTGCAACAGACGATCTTACGAAATCAATTATAGGAGATGTTCAACTGTTAACCAATAAGCCGGTTCTTTACGTTTGTAACGTGGATGAAAATTCCATCAAGCATGGTAACGAATGGATTGGTAAAATTGAAGAAATGGCTAAAAATGAAGGCGCAGAAGTAGTTGTTTTAGCCGCTCAGATTGAAGCAGACATTAATGAACTGGAAACTTTTGAAGAAAGAGAAATTTTCCTTGAAGAACTTGGTCTTACTGAACCGGGAGTGAACCGATTGATCAGAAAAGCTTATGATCTATTGAAATTACAGACTTATTTTACAGCAGGAGTAAAAGAAGTTAGAGCTTGGACAATCGGAAAAGGCTGGACGGCTCCGCAGGCTGCAGGTGTAATTCATACCGACTTTGAAAAAGGGTTCATCCGTGCAGAAGTAATCAAGTATGATGATTATGTAAACTACGGTTCTGAGGTAAAAGTAAAAGAAGCCGGAAAACTTTCTGTAGAAGGGAAGGAATACATCGTAAAAGACGGTGATATCATGCACTTCAGATTCAACGTATAAGAATAAAGTATTAAAGTTAGTTATAAAGAAAAACGCTTCCAATAATTTTTTTGGGAGCGTTTTTTATAACAATAAGTTGAAGATTAAAGTTTTACACAAACTGGCATTTTAATTCTACACAGCCAATGCCGTACTTAAAGCATTCTTTGGTAAAAGGATCTGTACAGATTTCTTTTCCGCCAGTAATAGATTTTAACTGCTTTTTATTCAGTTTCTTTCCGTTGTATACATTTTGATTTTTCATAATGGTGATTTTAATAGGTTAAGGGAGGTCAAAACATTTCGGTTCTGCACAACGTCTGCCATATGCTTTACAGAGTCCTGTTTCCGGATCAACACATTGCTGTAGTCCGCCTTTGATGGATCTTAACTGCTTTTTGTTAAGCTTTTTTCCATTTGATAAATTTTGATTTTTCATATAAGACATAATTTTAATTTGGTAATTACTAATTTATAAAATATTTCAATATAAATCACCTTAGTTTGATAAATTTATAAAATTATTGTTGTGGATTTCAGAAAGAATATTCCGTACATTTGAATTTTACAAATTCTTAGGTATGGAAAAAATGCAGCATACTTCTTACACGTCGCTGGATGATTTTTACAGAGAAATGACCGCGAAACTCGGAACGGATCTCGAAACTATTTTTCCGAAAGGGCTTCATAAAGAAATTGGTCATTTCAATGTTTTTGATATTGCCAAAACGATTGAAAAAATCAAAACAACCTCCGAAATGCCTTATAACAGAAGAAAATATTACAAGATAAGCTTAATAAGAGGTAGAAACAGAGCGGAATATGCAGATAAAATTATTCAGATAAAAGGGAATGCACTTTTATTTGCGACTCCTAAAGTTCCTTATCACTGGATTCCCGAAGATCCTTTCCAGTCGGGGAGTTTCTGCGTTTTTACAGAAGATTTTTTTATTAAGGATAAATCACACAATACGCTTGAAGATTTACCGATCTTTCAGCCGGGAAATGTTCCTCTTTTTGAAATTGATGATGCTTTGGCAGACGAAATAGAACTCCTGTTTGATAAGATGAAAAAAGAAATTAATTCCGATTATATTTTTAAGTATGATCTTATCCGAAATTATGTTCTGGAGCTTATTCATTATGGGCAAAAGTTGCAGCCGGCTTCAAAATTATCAACATCAAATGACGCTTCACTGCGTGTTGTTTCTTTATTTATCGAACTGTTGGAAAGGCAGTTTCCCATAGAATCGTCGGATCAGAGACTGCAATTGAAAACGGCAAAAGATTATGCAGACCGATTGGCGGTTCATGTAAATTATTTAAATAAAAAACTGAAAGAAAGTACCGGAAAAACAACTACCGAAATTATTGCAGAAAGAATTGTTCAGGAAGCAAAAATTCTTCTGAAACAGACAAAATGGAACGTTTCTGAGATTTCATATGCTTTGGGATTTGAAGAGATTGCACACTTCTCTAACTTTTTCAAAAAGAAAACATCTCTCGCTCCTTTGGAATTCCGGTCATGATTTGAATTTTGCAAATTTAAGTTTGAATAAAGCAAACGCCTGAACCGTAAATTATCTGAACTTTGTCTCATTAAAATAAATCATTAAATAATGGAAACAAGAACAAAAATTGCCCTAATTACGGGTGGAAGCAGAGGATTAGGAAGAAATTCTGCTATTAAAATTGCGCAGAAAGGTCTTGATGTGATTTTAACTTACAGAACCAATAAGGAAGAAGCGGATAGAATAGTAGAAGAAATTCAGTCTTTGGGGCAAAAAGCAATTGCTTATCAGTTGGATACAAAAGAGGTGAAAAGTTTTGATGCTTTTGTAAAAACGGTCGGAGATCATCTTGAAGAAAATACAGGCAGCCGAAATATCGATTATCTCATCAACAATGCAGGAACAGCTTTATATTGCCCGATTCCGGAGGTTAGTGAAGAGCAGCTGGACGATATGGTGGATATTCATTTCAAGGGAGTATTTTTCCTGACTCAGAAATTTTTGCCTTTTATGAATGAAGGTGGTGGAATCATCAACGTTTCTTCAGGATTGGCAAGGTTTGCATTACCCGGATCTTCCGTTTATGGCTCTATGAAGGCAGCGATTGATATGCTTACGAAATATCAGGCAAAAGAACTGGGCGCAAGAAAAATTAAATCCAATGTTGTGGCTCCCGGTGCTATTGAAACAGATTTCGGCGGAGGAAGAACAAGAGATGATAAAAATATCAATACTATGGTTGCCAATAATACCGCTTTAGGAAGAGCAGGAGTTCCCGACGATATCGGCGGAATAGTGGCTTTCCTCTGTACCGAAGAGGCAAGATGGATCAACGGACAGAGAATTGAAGCTTCCGGTGGAATGTTTTTATAATCTTAAATAAAAACTGGTGACAGAAATTATCAATGTCACCAGTTTTTTATTTCAACTTTTTTACCGCAAAAGATGCAAAAAGATTTAAACACTTTAGTTTTTTAAGTTTACTACTTAAATGGAAAAAAAGAGCACATAAGTTTAAAAAAACTTTTGAAATACTTTAAATAAACCCACTAAAGTCTTTTGTATTTTTTGCGGTTAAATTTAAAATTAGTTTAAACAAACTTTATGATATATTACGTACAATCTTTTTGTAATGTTTAAATAAAAAAACTGGTGACAGAAATTCTTGATGTCACCAGTTTTTATTTTTTTGAAACTGTATAGTTTGCTAAATCTGCGGGAAATAAAATTACAGTTTAGACAAATTCTCCAAAGCTCTTTCCAAAGTTTCCTGCTTCTTCGCAAAACACAGACGAATGACATTTTCATTCAGCTTATTTTTATAAAAAGAAGAAAAAGGAACACTTGCCACTTTATGATTAATCGTGAGTTCGTGAGCAAAATCAAGATCATTTTTGTCAGAAATCTTATCATATTTTAAAGCCTGAAAATACGTTCCTTCGCAATCCAGTAATTCAAAAGAAGTATTGGCTAAACCCTGTCTTAAAAAATCTCTTTTCTCCTGAAAGAACTGATTCAGCAGATTATAATGATCCGGATTTTTCATATATTCCGCCAAAGCAAGCTGCATCGGTGTATTTACGGAGAAAACATTAAACTGGTGTATTTTTCTGAATTCATCCGTCAGATATTTCGGAGCCGCACAATAGCCTATTTTCCAGCCGGTCACATGAAACAGTTTTCCGAATGAAGCCACTAAAAGGCTTCTGTTTTTCAGTTCGGGATATTTGCAGATGCTTAAATGCTGTTTTCCGTCAAAAACAATATTTTCATACACTTCATCACTTAAAATCAGGATAGAAGTTCCTTCCACAATTTTAATTAATTCCTGAATGTCATGTTCCTTTAAAATCTTTCCGGAAGGATTGTTCGGGTTATTCAGGATGATCATTTTGGTTTTTTCCGAAACTAAACTTTTTACCACATTCCAGTCGATTTCATAATCGGGAGCTTTCATTTCGAAACGCTTTACAATTCCCCCGAAAAGTTCTACCGTAGGTTCATAACAGTCGTAAGCCGGTTCAAAAATAATGACCTCATCTTCTTTCTTTACAAAAGTCGCAATTGCAGTGAAAATAGCCTGAGTTCCGCCTGCAGTAACAGTAATTTCAGAATCGGGATGATACACTGCCTGATGAGAATTTTCTATTTTTCCGGCAATTTCTTCCTTCAAACCAATCATTCCGCCCATCGGAGCATACTGATTAAAGCCTTTTTTAATGAAATGATCCACATGATACAGCAATTCGGAATCCGGCATGAAATCGGGAAACCCCTGCGATAGATTGATGGCTTCATTTTCATTGGCAAGCTGCGTCATTTGACTGAAAATCGTAGTTCCTACATTGGAAAGTTTGGACAAAGGAAGTTGTATCATTAAGGATTGTTTTTTTCTTGTATCGAATTTAATTTATTTTTTACAATCAGGAGAGATTTATTGGCTTAAATTAACCACAAAACGCAAAAAGATATTTTATTGGAGGATGAATGAAATACTTAAAATGTCTTTAAAGAAATCATTCAAAGAAAAACCACCCGATTTCGGATGGCTTTTTTAAAGATATGAATTGCGCTACCTCGTTATGAGCAGTTTCTGCGAAGCCGTTTTAGAAGTCGATTTTATCTCAACAATATAAGTTCCGGGAAGAAGCTGATCCGTATGGAGTCTCATGGATTGTTTCCCGCTGTTCAGCGTTTCAGATTTTTCGGCAGCTATTTTACCCAAAGAACTGATGATTCTTACAGTAATCAATTCTCTTTTTTCAAGGTTCATATTTACGTCTACATAATCTTTTGCAGGATTTGGAGTGAGTTTTGGCGTGTCAGAAGAAAGAGTATTATCAATTGCCGTATTTGCATTTTTTTGCACCACTGCGGTACTGATATCAAATCCGCCATCCATTACCGTTACCAGCGTAAGCTTTTCATCATCATTTAAATTAACATTAATAGGAACGGATGAAGAAAAATTGCTGAAAGAAACACCTTTTTCCTGTGCGGTAGCATATTCTTTAATCTGGTTGCTGATAAATCCGTTTTTAAAAATTCCGTCGTAAGTAAGTCCGTTTTTAGAAATATGTACGGTTGCGGTATACACCACATCAGGATAAGTTCCGTTTTGTACAGCCTGCTCATTTGCAAGCGCTTCGTCATCCGAAATATTAACGTTTTCTTTAATAACAACTATTTTTACGTTAGAATAAAAATCCGCAGAAGGAGTGATGTTGATTCTTCCGTTCATTTTAGTAACAACCAGTTGATTATTATCGTTCACCGTAACATCACCGGTAATTTCTCCAAAAGAAGTTCCGTTATCTACCAGTTTAGAGAACTTCTTTTCATCTAAGGTATAGCTTCCTGTAAGTCCTGCAGAACCTCTGCCGGAAGAAGTCTGTGTAAGATAAATTCCGCTGGTAAGGTGTTCGGCTTTTGCATAGCTGTTGTACGCATACGGACCTGTGAAAGAAAGGGTACAGACATTGTAAACCTGATCGTAAACCGTTCCGCTTTTGCTGCAGATGGCTGTCTGAGGACGGGAACATCCTTTGCTTTCATTAGAACAGGTGGAAGACCATAAACCCACATTTCCGTATCCTACAAATTGACCGATACAGTTGTACCCTGTTACATATTTTTTGTAAGAAAGGACAGAAGTCTGAGCCTGAGCGACAAATTTTCTGTGAAAAAATCCGCCGCACCATTTTCTGGTAATCGTAGAAGCATGCGCAGAAACTTCAGCATGTGAGATTAAACCAATGAAAAGGGCTAAAATTAATTTTTGTGATTTTATGATTTGAAAGCTTTTTTGAAGCAGTCCTTCAGTTTTTAGTATTGTTTTCATGATTTTTTATTTTGTGTTTGTTGATCGGTTTATTTCGAAATCAGAAGTTTTTGCGAAGATTTACTGTTTTCAGATTGTATCTCAACAATATAAGTTCCCTGAATCAGTTTTTCAGTATTAATCTTGATGCTTTGCCTTCCGCTTTCTACCGTTTCGGAAGTGTTAATCAGAATCTTTCCGGAAGTATCCATAATTTTAACAGTTACATTTCCTCTTTTGGAAAGATTGGTCTGTACATCAACATAATTTTTTGCGGGATTGGGAACCAGATTGTAATCCGGTTGACTGGCTGTTCCGGACTCTGCTCTTGCTGCCTCTGCAACATCTTTCAGCGGAGATTTCAGATTAGCTGAATTTTTGGCATTTCCTCCTTCCGCAGGTTTCGGAACGCAGATTGAAATACACGTTTTACACTTAGGCAGGTCTCCTTCAAACTGAGTCACACAAACAGTGTAGCTTCCCGGCAGATTATAAGTATGGGATGTTAAAACATTTCCAGAAGTTCCGTCGCCCCAGTCTACTTTATATAAGCTTGGAGAATTGGTACTCTCCAGAAATACCTGAGCCGTAGTGTAATTTCCTGATGTGCTTGTTGTAGTCTGGATTTTAAAGTTGGAATTGCATTCATTGCATCCTTCACAAGGTTTTACACAGATATTGTCGAAATACATCACTTCCTGTTGTGTAGACGTAATATCCGGAGTAATGGAAAGAACCTGAGAATTCATGATGATATTGTCGAAAATTGCCGCATTCACAGGGCTCATCGTCCATGCTCCATCGGAATTGCTCGGAAGAACACCGCCGCTGGAAAGCTGAATAGGCGCTTTTATACGAACCCATCCGCTTCCGGGAGTTACCGTTACACTTGCAACAAATGTAGCGCTGTTGGTACCGTCGGAAAGCGTGATGTAAGGATGATAGGGCAATCCGTAGCCACTGTCGTTATCCAGATAAAAATCAAAATAAAGACACTGTCCTAAAAAATAGTTTCCCAGCTTTTGGTAATCTTTCCAGTTCTGATACCATGATCCTCCCGACTTGTCTTTTATAACAAGAAACTGCGATCCGTCCAGGGGATTCGGAGAACTTACACCCACGCTTACATTTCCGTTGGGCGCGGCAGCCGGAGCCCAGTTTCCGTAAGGATTTACAGGATCATTAAAGTCTGAACAGGGAGGATTTTGTGCCAAAAGCATTAAGTTTCCCAAAAGAAAACAGAAGATTAAAAAATACATTCTTACCATGATGCGAAATTGATTTTATACATCAAAAACCAACAAAAACTTTAAGAATTAATACTCATTGAATACATTTTGGTTTTCACCTTTTTAGCTGTTTAAATTTTCTACATGTAGTTAAGACTTTAAAAGTATCACATAAAATAATCTCACACTAAAGTGACTAAGCAAATGTGAACGGATTTTGAGTAAGTGTAGTCTTTTCGCAAATAAATGTATTTACTGCGCAAAAAGTTGCGATGATTTTATGCTTAAATAACTGAATGTTATTGTTTTAATTTTAGTAAAGGAAGAATTTCCTGTTATGTAAAAATCACGGTTTTATGTAAAAATATTCATTCTTACATTAACGCGTTTTCGATAAAGAGAATATAAATTAATTGATAATCAATATTTTGTGTTCTGTTAATTGCGTCAGGCTTAAGTTCGATGTAAAGATTCCAAATCAAAATTGACTCTAACCAAAATTTGTATAAGTTTTAGCTAAAGCCAATTGCTTTCTTAGTCATTTAAGTGGTATAAATTCCTACTGATATTTTTGTATTGTTTTTACATCGAACTCACGTTACATTAAGCCATTTTATGAAGGAATTCGTTTTTTTTCCGGATGGAGACATCCAGAACAGAATTATCCGCCATTACCACCTGTCCGCCTTTTCCTTTAATATATTCTTTCAGATGTTCGAGATTGATGAGATGCTTATGGTGAATTCTAAAAAAATTATACTCCGAAAGGTTCTTCTCAAAATCGCACAGTGTTTTGGAAACCATTACTTTGCTTTTGTCGGAAAGGTAAATAAAAGTATAATTGGAATCGGCTTCACAACGAATGATTTCGTCAATATTCACCCGCTTAAAACCTTGGAGGGTAGGAAGATTGATCTTGTTTTGAAAACCGGAAAATGGGGAGATCCTGTTTTTTCTGAATTTTTCGAGTGCTTTATTAACGGTGAGCACGAAATCCAGATTTTTTAAAGGTTTGAAGATGTAATGGATAAATCCTCTTTTTATTGCCTGAATAGCAGATTTTTCTGATTCTGTGATAAGAATGATGGAGAAATCGTTTTCTTGAAGTTTTTCCAGCATTTCCAGATCATTTTCGTCAAAATAATGAATATCAACGAGTAAAATATCCGTAGAATTTTTGCTGAAGTAATCTGAATCGAAAAGAATACACTTCGTCTGAAGGTCAATTTCGAATTCAGGAAATTCCTTTTTCAGTAATCGGGAAATGTATTTGCCTTCATCTATGTCATCAATGATACAGGCATTCAATTTATTTTTCATGTGAGTTTGGTTTTTGGTTTCAGTTTTAGTGGTAATTACAGAAAGACAGCCATAAGATAATATTTATTGATGTTGTTAAGATTATTAAATTCAAACATAATCAGCTTTAATTTTAACGAAAAAAATAAAATAAAGCAGGTTTTTCACTTGATATTGAATAATGTAAATATAGAATTTCATTATTAATAATGCAATACCTATGAGAATATTTACAAAAAAATGAATCAAAATATTCGGATAATTTTCTTCAATTTCGTACTTTTGTATGTTTGCTGAAATTATATATGTCACAAGAAATAAATCCGATCTATTCCGAAGATAATATCAGAACCCTCGATTGGCAGGAGCATATCCGCCTGCGTCCCGGAATGTATATCGGGAAGCTGGGAGACGGTTCTTCCGCCGATGATGGTATCTACATTTTACTGAAAGAAATTCTGGACAACTCCATCGATGAGTTCAGGATGAAAGCCGGTAAAAGAATTGAAATAAAATTAGACGACGGTAAAGTTACGATCCGGGATTTTGGGCGTGGAATTCCGTTGGGAAAAGTAGTGGATGCGGTTTCTAAAATGAATACCGGAGGGAAATACGACAGTAAAGCCTTTAAAAAATCCGTAGGTCTTAATGGGGTGGGTACAAAGGCAGTTAACGCCCTTTCCGATTATTTCCGTGTCCGTTCTTTCAGAGACGGAAGGATGAAAGTTGCAGAATTTTCAAGAGGACTTATCACCGAAAACTTCGAGGAAAAAGATACATCAGACAGAAACGGAACGGAAATCTCCTTCATTCCGGACGCCGATATTTTCCTTCATTTTAAATTCAGAAAAGAGTATATCGAAAGAATGCTCCGAAATTATGCCTATCTTAATCCCGGATTAAAAATTCTTTTCAACGGAGAAACATTCTTCTCAGAAAACGGTTTGAAAGATTTGCTGGACGAGGAGCTGGAAAACGAAACGCTTTACCCGATTGTTCATCTGAAAGATAATGATATTGAAGTTGCGATTACGCATACCGATAAATCGCAGACAGAAACGTACTTTTCATTCGTTAACGGACAGAACACAACACAGGGAGGAACGCATTTAAACGCTTTCCGTGAGGCTTACGTGAAAACCATCCGTGAGTTTTTCAATAAAAACTTTGATGCATCCGATGTGAGAAAATCTATTGTGGCAGCGGTTTCCATCAATGTAGAAGAGCCGGTTTTCGAATCTCAGACCAAAACAAAGTTAGGATCCAATGACATCGGACCGAACGGACCAACCGTAAGAACCTTCATCATTGACTTCCTGAAAAGTAAATTAGATAATTTTTTACATAAAAACCCTGAAGTTGCCGAAGCGATCCAACGAAAGATTTTAATCTCGGAAAGAGAAAGAAAAGAGCTTTCCGGAATTCAGAAATTAGCGAGAGAAAGAGCCAAAAAAGTTTCTCTGCACAACAAAAAGCTTCGCGACTGCAGACAGCACTACAACGATCAGAAAAACGAAAGAAAAGGGGAAACCCAGATCTTTATTACGGAAGGAGATTCTGCATCCGGATCCATTACAAAATCCAGAGATGTGGAAACTCAGGCGGTATTTTCTCTGAAAGGAAAGCCGTTAAATTGCTATGGTTTAACCAAGAAAGTAGTGTATGAAAACGAAGAGTTCAACCTCCTTCAGGCAGCTTTGAACATTGAGGAAAGTCTTGAGGATCTTCGATACAATCAGGTAATTATTGCCACCGATGCCGATGTCGACGGAATGCACATTCGTCTGCTGATGATCACGTTTTTCCTTCAGTTCTTCCCGGATCTGATTAAAAACGGACATCTTTACATTCTTCAGACACCGCTATTCAGGGTGAGAAACAAAAAAGAGACAAGATATTGCTATACAGAGCAGGAAAGAGTAAAAGCGCTGAATGAATTGGGAAAAAATCCTGAGATCACACGATTTAAGGGATTGGGAGAGATTTCTCCTGATGAATTCAAGCACTTTATCGGGAAAGACATCCGTCTGGAACCTGTTGTGGTAGGAAAAGATCAGACCATCGATCAGCTTTTGGAATTTTATATGGGAAAAAATACACCAGACAGACAGGTTTTTATTCTTGAAAATTTAGTGGTAGAAGATCCGGATATAGACAAAAAAGAAATATTGAGTGAGATCATAGATGAAAATTAATTAAAATTCTTATTTTAGAAAAACACAAAAATTCACAAACACATTTAATATGAGACTTAGTAACCGTAACAAAACTTCGGTCTACAGCTTCATAACTACCTTGCTGGCTATGCTGTTAGTCGGAGGTGTCGGAGCTTATATTCTGGAGGAATACAAATTTAAAATCCTTGGATGGGAAGGCGTACTGCTGATTATTGTTCCCGTATTTTTAATTGTATTTTTCTATCTTAACGGAAGGCAGATTTTTGAATATGACAGTGACGGAGAAGCGCTTCATTTCAGAAACCGGAATATCATTCCTTTTCTGCATAAGCCGCTAAGTGATGAATTCCCGAAGTATAAACTGCAGAAATTTGAGATTATTGATCTTTTCTTTATGAAAAGGCTTTATGTTACCATCTCAAGCAAAAACAGCGGTTCCACTACTTTAAGATATGAAATTTCATATCTTACCAAAAGAGAAATTAGTGATTTAAAAGTTTCCTTAAATAAGGTCGTTAAGGCCAATAAAGAGAAAAAGAGTTAATAAATTAAAGAATGACAGAAGAATACTCGCATGAAGGCGAAAGCTTAAAAAAAGTTTCAGGACTGTATAAAGACTGGTTCTTGGATTATGCTTCTTATGTAATTTTAGACAGGGCAATTCCATCGGTTTATGACGGATTTAAGCCTGTTCAGCGAAGGATCATGCATTCCATGCGGGAGCTGGAAGACGGACGTTACAATAAAGTTGCCAATATCGTTGGAAACACCATGAAATATCACCCTCATGGTGATGCTTCCATTACGGATGCGATGGTGGGAATCGGCCAGAAAGAACTTTTGATTGATACACAGGGAAACTGGGGAAACATCTACACCGGAGACTCTGCAGCGGCAGCAAGATACATCGAAGCCCGATTAACGCCTTTTGCACTCGAAGTGGTTTTCAATCCGAAAACAACGGAATGGGCAAAATCGTATGACGGCAGAAATAATGAGCCGATTGATCTTCCTGTAAAATTTCCACTGCTTTTAGCGCAGGGCGTTGAAGGGATCGGAGTCGGGCTTTCAACCAAAATTCTTCCGCATAATTTTAACGAACTTATCAATGCTTCCGTAGCGTATCTGAAAGGTAAAAAGTTTGAGCTTTTCCCTGATTTTATGACGGCGGGTTATCTCGATGTTTCCGAATACAACGACGGACACCGTGGCGGAAAGGTAAGAGCCAGAGCCAAAATTTCCCCTTACGATAAGCATACCCTTATTATTACGGAGCTTCCGTACTCTAAAACAACAAGTGATCTGATTGATTCCATTATTAAAGCCAATGAAAAAGGAAAGATCAAGATCAAAAAAATTGAAGACAATACTTCCGATAAAGTTGAAATCCTGATCCATCTTCATAATGATGTTTCGCCGGATAAAACCATTGACGCTTTATACGCTTTCACCGATTGTCAGGTCACCATTTCTCCGAATGCCTGTGTAATTGTCGGCGATAAGCCGATGTTCATGAATGTTTCTGATATTCTGAAAATGAACACCGATCATACTGTTTCTTTGCTTAAAAAAGAACTGGAGATCGAGCTTCATGAGCTTCAGGAAAGCTGGCATTTTTCTTCACTGGAAAGAATTTTTATCGAAAACAGGATTTACCACGATATTGAAGAGGTAAAAACATGGGAAGATGTTCTGAAAACCATTGATGCAGGACTGAAACCTCATACCGGACATCTTTTAAGAGCCGTAACGGAAGAAGATATTTTAAAACTGACAGAAATCAGAATCAAGAGAATCTCAAGATTCGATTTAGATAAATTCAAAGAAAATATTGCTGCGCTGGAAGGTAAGATCGAGCAGGTGAAACATCATCTTGCGAATCTTATTCAGTACGCGATAGATTATTATCTGAACATTCAGAAAAAATACGGTAAATACAGACAGAGAAAAACTGAACTTAGAATTTTTGATACCATTGATGCAACAAAAGTTGCGGTTGCCAATGAAAAGTTCTATGCCAATTTCGAGGAAGGCTTTATCGGAACGTCTCTGAAAAAAGACCAGTATCTGTTCGACTGTTCGGATATCGACGACATCATTACCTTCCGAAAAGACGGAAGCATGAAAGTGGTAAAAGTAGAGGCAAAAACATTTATCGGAAAAGATATTCTTCATGTTGCGATCTGGAAGAAAAACGATAAAAGGACGGTCTACAATATGATCTACCGCGAAGGAAGGGAAGGACCTTACTATATGAAGCGTTTTTCCGTAACTGGTGTTACACGAAATACAGATTATCCTTTAGCTTCGGATAAAAAAGGATCGGAAGTGCTTTATTTTTCGGCAAATCCAAACGGAGAAGCTGAAACAGTGACAGTTCTTCTGAAACCCAATCCAAGAATCAGAAAAAATAAAATGGACATCGATTTCTCAGAACTGGCGATTAAAGGTCGTGATTCCAAAGGAAATCTGGTGACAAAATACTCCGTTAAGAAAGTGGATCTGAAGGAAGAAGGCGTTTCTACATTAGCACCGCGAAGAATCTGGTTTGATGATACGGTGAGAAGACTGAATGCAGACGGAAGAGGAACTTTACTGGGAAGCTTCAAAGGGGATGATAAAATTTTAACCATCAACACCAACGGAGAAGCAAAATTAGTTTCCTTTGATCTCGGAAACCGCTTCGATGACGAATATCTGGTGCTGGAAAAATGGCGTCCGAATCAGCCGGTAACCTGCATCTATTACGATGGTGAAAAAGATATTTATTTCATCAAACGCTTTTTATTTGAAAACACGCCGAATGTACAGACTTTTATGCCTTCGGAACATTCGAAATCGTTTATTGAAAATGTAATTGTTGCCAACGGAGCTACTGCCGAAATTATTTTCGCAAAAGACAAAGGCAAAGAGCGAGAGCCGGAAGAAGTGAATATCGATGAATTTATTGCCGTAAAAGGAATCAAAGCCATTGGAAACCAGTTTACAAAATTCAAGGTAAAATCCATCAACATCAACATTCCTGAACCTGTGGAAGAAGAGCCGGAAGTCTATGAAGATCCGGAACCTATGGCGGGATTTGATGAAGACGGAACCATTGGAAACCTGTTTCAGAATGACGATAATACAGAACATTAAATGTTGAAAAAATGAATATTTTAATAGCAATCATCATCATAACCGCTGTTATCAGTTTTGCAGCTCCCATGGGAAGTGCCAACTTTGAGAAATATAAATTCAGTGTAGGCGCCATATTAAACAGGAAAGAATACATACGTTTGCTTTCTTCAGGATTTCTGCATGCAGATATTATGCATCTGGTGTTTAATATGCTTACCCTGTATTTTTTCGGTCCGGTTGTTATTCAGGGATTTGGAAATTTAGGTTTTCTGATCATTTATTTCGGATCAATCTTGCTGGGAAATATGTTTTCGCTATTTGTTTATCAAAGACAGCCTTGGTATTCCGCCATTGGAGCTAGTGGAGGAGTTTCGGGAATTTTGTTCGCATCCATTGCCCTGATTCCGCATTTAGAAATCTATATGTTTTTCATTCCCATCGGAATTCCGGGATATATATTTGGTCTTGTTTATTTCAGCTATTCTGTTTATATGATGCTGAATCCGAATCACAACGATAATATTGGTCACGCCGCGCATTTAGGAGGTGCATTTTTCGGTCTTATTTATGCAGTTGCCAATCAGCCACAGGCGGCGATTGAAAATTCAATGTATCTCGGAATTATGTCACTTCCTTTGATTTACCTGGGGTATGAGATTTTTGTGAAGAAAAGAATAGGATAAGGATTTCTTACAGATAAATTTAAAAGCAATGAATTATATGGTTCATTGCTTTTTTATTGAAGCTCAAGACAGATAAAAATCTTTTAATTGAGTGTAAAACCAGTCTTTTATACTGAAAATTGAGTGTAAAAAACTGGATTTTAATAATAAAAGAATCAAAATCCACCTTAAAAGACTCTTCAGTGAGGCAAAAAGGCTAAACAAAGAATATAAAAGACTGAATTTTGAAATCAAAAGACTGGATATTCAGTCTTTTTTGGGAATGGCGAATGTTTTAGACTTGAATTTCTTTACATTTTTATCAATAAAATTGTTTAAACTACTTCAATAATAAATCGTTTGTTTCAATGCAGATTAAGTCTTGCATCATTTCAGAAGTTATTCCGGAATAAACCTTTACATTCAAAATTAAAAAACCGCCCCAGAAATGAGACGGCTCAACAAAATGTTAATGATCTGATTTTATTTATTTTTTAATGATCTTCTGATTAATTATTTCCTTATTGGTTTTGATCTGAACAAAGTAAATACCGCTGTTAAGTTCGCGGATATCTACATTTTTTACATTTCCTCTGATGGTCTTTAAGATTTCGCCTCCGTTGTTAATGATAGTTATCCATTCCACGGTATCTGTGGATGATATGCTGAAAGAATTTTCAACAGGATTCGGATAAATGGTTAATCTCTGTGATACTTTATTCTCTTGGGTTGCTAAAATAGTGGCAGAAGCATATTCTGTTTTAATGTAGAATAAATTTGCCACACTTCCTTTGGTGATGGAATGCGAACCTGCGGGAATATTTGAAACGTTCACGATCCCTGAAGAAGCTGTATAAGAAACATTATCCACCTTAATTGTTCCGCCGAAACTAGGATCAAACACAAGTGTAAGCGAAGACGGAGCAGAAGTTGTATAAGTGATTCCTGTTGCAGATTCTATCTTTAATCTCTTCGTTAAAGTTAATCCGTTATAAGTTGCAGAACCATCCGTAGAATTCATATTTGCAGATGTAAACGTATAGAAAGAACTCGTTAAATTGGATGTTGTGAAATTGTGAATTTCATTTCCCTGCGGATTGGTTCCTGTTGGCGTAATCGAAATGCTGCCTGTTCCTGAAACCGGAGTTCCCGCAGAACCTACTGTTGTTATCGTAAAATCCAGATCCGCAGTCGGTGTTCCGGAAACAGTAATTGTTTTTGCCGTAGTATTTTTAACAAAGCTGATTCCCGAAGCCGGAAGTCCCGTTACGGTAGCATCCGTTGCTGTTCCTCCCCATGTAAATACCATCGGAGCTATTGCGCTTCCCGAAGCTACGGTCTGATCATTATTGGAGGCAATCGTTAAAGTCTGTGAGCTTACCGGAGCGGCAGTTTCTCCCTGCACCGATACAAGCGAAGACGTATAATTTTGCAGCAAACCCATCAATCCTGTATTTACGGCATCAGAAGTATCATCAACAGCGTTATTGAAAGTCCAGTTAATATCTCCCCCGGAAACTCTTCCGGAGTATTGTGTCGTTTTATCTTTTGCAGTTGCTGGAGCATCCGGAACCAGAGCGTTAACATACAAAGTATTATCCGTATCAAAATTATTGTACGTTCCGTTTCCCTGTAATGCTTTAATGTTGGTTCCTAAAACTTCAGTTCTCGAGGAAGCCACATAAGCATCAAAATGGCTTGCTGCTGTGGAAGAATTGTAAGGAATGAAAGCAGTCTGTCCCATCATAAAATTATTAAAAGCTTTTACAACGCCTCCGTTTTCTCCTGAAAAAGTTCCGGTTGCACCATTGGCAACATCAGTTCCCTGCTTGGAGATCAGGATCGGATATTTAGCATTTCTGAAATAATTTCCTTCTACAAAAACAGAAGAGCCTAATGTAGAGCCCACTCCGTATTTAGAATTTCCGTCGTA
Source organism: Chryseobacterium sp. HMWF035 (assembly GCF_003094695.1). Lineage (NCBI taxonomy): Bacteria > Pseudomonadati > Bacteroidota > Flavobacteriia > Flavobacteriales > Weeksellaceae > Chryseobacterium > Chryseobacterium sp. HMWF035. The sequence goes on from NZ_QEHP01000121.1 coordinate 42,791, forward strand.
ATAATTGTTGTAAACATGGGCAGAATAATACCTTACTCTCGGATGTCTGGAATCTGAATGATCAAACCAATTGTGGTGATAAGTAATGTACAATCCTGAAGTTGTTCCTTCGCTTAAACCCAGAAGACAGCTCTTTCCGTTATCCCAGAAATGATTGTAAGAAAAAGTAATGTACGTAGATTTTTTCGCATCCAGAGCGCCGTCTCCTTTTACCTGATCCGCATCACTTCCCGGTTTCCCGTAGAAAAGATCGCAGTTATGCGCCCAGATATAACTGTTGTCCTGCTGTAAACTCAGATTGTCTCCTTCCGCAGCATCAGTCAGCATAAATCCAAGATTTCGGACTTCAATATTGGTGGCATTTTTAATTCTGATTCCCCATCCGTTGATCAGGGCATCCGAACCGACTCCTTCCAGTGTGATGGAGCTTGCGGCGATATTCTTGTTCTCTACAACCGCATCTCCGTTCAACAGATAGCTTGGATCGGTAATGTTTCCTATAAATCTGATAGCCAGAGGACGGGTGTCATATCCCTTTTTAAACCCATCCAGAATCGTCTGCAAACCAACACATGGATTCGCTGTCGCTCCCGTTACATTAAGCGAAACCGTATTTTTATTATTTTGAGTTATATAAAGAACCACGGCATTAGCTTTTAGCGTTCCGTCCAGATTGTAAGCACCGGGAACTCTTCCGTTGCTGTGCGCAAAACCGTTTCTGTCATGAGGAAGAACGGTAACCGAACCTGAAACTGTGGCACTTCCTTCCACATTATTTGTAACAGGAGCTACTTTTATGGTGTAATTTCCGGGGCTTAATCCTAAAATATCCGCACGAAAATAAGAACCATAATTTCTGATTAACTGATTATCAATTATTTTGTTGGTGAAACCGCCGCCTGTGTAATAGACTCTGTAACTGTCGGCTCCGCTTACGGGATTCCATTTTACATAGGCTGTTTCCAGCCATCCGGTTGCCTGTGTAATCGTTACCTGTGCATTCAGCAGAAAAGAGCCGAAGACCAGAATAAAAAATGAAAAGAGTTTTTTCATGATTAATAATTTTTTAAGAGATTTAAAATTAATTCAATAATGTGTAATCGATTACACACAAATATATATAAATATTTAAATTAAATATTTTTGTTGTGAAATTTGTTTGAAAAAAGTTTTAAAACCCTTTATTGTTCAATGATTGGTGTGATTTGTTGAAAATTGTTTAATCGTATAACCTGAATTAAAGCTAATGATTTTGGATTACCAAAAAATCAGTATAAATACTGAAAAGCTATTTTGTCATGAAAAATTAAATGAAGATTGGTTAAAATCCAGTTAAGTTTTTTAAAGTTTATACGCAAGTTTGATTGAAACCTAAAATAAAAGATGAATCTGTATGAATTTTTATTTAAAATGAAAAGATCAAAAAATGCGCTTAAAATTTATCAAAATGTTGTGTTTTTTAATTGTGAAGTTGTTTAAACTAATTTCAGAATTAACCACAAAAGGCACAAAAGACAATGTTAAAGCGAATTTCATTAATAATCAAAGCCCTCAAAAGAATAAAAATCAAAGATTTTTAAAAACTATGGTGAAATTTTTCATTTATAATTATCAGCCTAAATAAAAGTTTAGTTATCTTTTGTGACTTTTGTGGTTAAATAAAAACTTTAAACAGACTCTGTGCTAACCTTCAGCTCGTTGTTAAGTTTTTAAATCAATATTAACTTTAACTGAAATTTAGGATAAGCTTTGGTTAAAGCCAATTGTTTTCTTCATTATTAAATTAGCTAAAGCTCAGGAACGCTAAGCATCTCCAGAATATGATTGCTACACATATAAAACTCCATAGAGTTTTATTTAAACAGTCATCAACCATTCATATTTACTTCCTCCCAAAAACAAATCGGTCATTTTCCGATAAATCTTTGATTAATGCTGCCTCTTCAAAATCATTACGATATAAATCCAGTGTTTCTGGTCCTAATTTCTGATTGATTTCCAAAAATAACAGTCCGTTTTTGTTCAGGTATTTTTTAGAATCTTCGGCAATTTTTCGGTAAAAAATCAATGCATCGGAAGTAGGAGAGAAGAGTGCCATGGTCGGTTCAAAACCTTTTACGGAATGTTCTATTTCCTGTTCTTCATCTTTTCCGATATAAGGCGGATTTGAAATAATGACATCAAAGTTTTCTTTTAAATCAAAATTCAGATAATCTGCATGAATGAAATTGATAGTAAGCTGATGAAATGCTGCATTTTTTCTGGCAACTTCCAGTGCTTTTTCAGAAAAATCGATAGAACTAACTTCCGCCTGCGGGAAATGTTTTTTTAAAACCAACGGAATGATTCCGCTTCCTGTTCCGATATCCAGAATTTTTAAACTTTGAATATCAGACGCTGAACTTTTAATCTTTTTTATTGCCAATTCCAGAAGCTCTTCCGTTTCAGGACGGGGAATCAGCACATTTTCATTCACAAAAAATGTCATTCCGTAGAAATCTGTTTCGCCTAAAATATGTTGATAGGGTTTTGACGTTTTTAGCTCCGAAATAACTTCAAGAAGCCTTTTTTCATCTTCCGAAAGCAATTCGTGTTCTGCAAATCTTCGCTGCTGAAATGTATCAAACCCAACAATTTTTTCGATGAATATTGAACTCAGAAATGCAGATTCCGAGTCTGTATATAAAGTGGAAAGTTCTGTTTTGAAGTAATTTTTTAGTTCTGAAATGGTCATTTTTAGACAATTATTTTAAATGGCTGCTGCTTTTAATCTCAATTTTTTCGCCGTTTTCTTTTTCCAGGATATAATCTTCTTTGCTGAAATATGCCCATTGCAACAGCTCGCATTCCGTAAATTCTGATGCATTTTTACCATTGATCGATTTGATGTGATCTCCGATCTGTACGTTTTTTGCCGTAGAATTTTCGTTCATATTTTTTGAAATTACGGTGAGCTTACCGTCGATGAAAAAAGCTTTGGCATCCATTTGTTTTTTAGGAAGCAATGGTTTTCCGGACTGTTTTAAGTAGAAAGCATTTTCGTTAAAATTCATGATTAAAACATCTGAATACTGGCTGAAAAAATTAATACCAATTTTGGATTCCTTTGTTTTATTAATGGTTACCGGCAATTGACGGATTACAGTCTGATCCAGTTTTATTTCATCAACAAAAAAGGTGCTGTAAGATTCGGGATTTCCCAAACCGCTCAGTCCCATATTCGTAGAAACGAATTCATCGGCTTGATTTTTAGACTTTTTTTCATCAAAAATAGTATTCATGATGTCCGTATCTTTAGAATTAATTTCCATTACACCTGAAAATCCGGTATCTAACAAACAGTTTTTAAAGGTTTTGTTCTGAATGGTAAAATCAATTAAAGGTCTGTTGCTGTTATAGTAAACCGTCCATTTATGATAAGAGCGATCCGTTGGAAATGGTTTTTCTGAAATATAAATAAGCTTTTTCGTAAAATCTATTTTCCAGTTGAATTTTTTAATGAAATCCTGTCCCAGAAGCAGCAGATTGGTGCAATACAAAAAAGGCATATCAAACGTAACTCCTTTAAGATTTTTTACCTCAAAATTTCCTATGGAAAGCGATTCTATTTTTGTGCTTTTAATCTTTATCTTTTTGTTGCTGGAATCGTTGATGGTTTTATTGGAATCCAGAATTTCTACTCCGGCAGTTTTATTATTGATAGAATTGCTTACGGAAACAGCGGCTCCCGTATCGAGCGCAAATTCTATCGTTTTTCCATTCACTTTTCCCGAAAATGTAAGCAGTTGCTTTTCCAGAGAAAAAGAGATAGAATCGATCTCTTTTTTTTGAGAATAGCAAAAGGTAATGGTAAAGAAAAGCGTTAAAAGTAAATAATTTTTTTTCATCATTTCAGTGTTTATCGTACAAAAACCAGTTTATTTTCAGTGGATTTTTCTTCATTAATGAGATAACCTTCGTAGTTGAAAGCCTTCACATCATCCAAAGTCTGTGCATTGGTCTGTCCGCAAAATCTTGCAACCAGACCTCGTGCATGTTTCGTGTAAACTACAATGGTTTTCAGTTTTCCTTCTTTTAATTCGTAAAAATCGAAATCGATAATTTGATGGTTGAGTTTTTTACGGTCAACCGCTTTAAAATATTCATTACTTGCAAGATTTAGGAGGATTTCATTCTTTTTCATTTCAGAATTTAGCTGTTCCGTTATCTTTTCTCTCCAGAATTCGTAAAGATTTTTATATTCATCAAATTCAAAAGGTCTTCCCATTTCCAGCCTGTAAAGCATCACTTTGTCCGAAGGTTTCAGCAATCCGTATAATCCGGAAAGGATTCTCTGGTTTTTCTGAAGATAATCTACCGCATCTTTGTCTAATGTTTTGGCATCCAAACCTCTGTAAACTTCTCCTGTAAAGGCAAATAGAGCAGGAGCCGATTCTTTTGCGGAAGGTTTTGCTTTCCATTTTTGGTTTCTTTCCCAGTTTTCGTCTGCTAATTTGGCGGAAATTTCCATCAGCTCAGAAAGATATTTCGGCGATTTTTGTTTTAAATAAGAGTGTATAAATTCTGACTGTTCAATGAATTTAGGGGTGGTGGTTTTCAACAGGTCGCTTGAATTTTCCACATTCATTAATTTGGCAGGGGATGTTACTATTTTCATAATGTTAAAAGACAGATAAATGTTTGAAATTGATAAGATTCATGATCATCAGTGAGACAAAATCGTACATAAAATGACACATGATTACAATCTTAATGTTAGAATATTTTTTATAAAACAAAGCAAAAACAACTCCAATGAATAAAGGAATGATCACCTGACTTATCGTTCCATACGTCATGTGAAGAATGCCGAATAGAAGAGCGGAAACTGCAATGCCTGCGTATTGATTTTTATAAATTTTTTCAATTCTCGGCTGCATATAACCGCGCATCAGAAGTTCTTCCACCACTCCCGCTGTTAAGCAGGTAAAAATAATCAATGGATAATTGTTTTTAAAAATTAATGAAAGCTGTGCGATTTTATCACTCGTATTTTCGTGGGTGATGATTTTGATGAAAAGATTTAAAAAAGCTCCACCAACGGCACAAATTAAATAAAGACGGAGTATTTTTTTCAGATAAAATGTGAAAGAATAGTTTTTGTCTTTCCACAGCAGAAAAGATTGTTTTTCGATAAAGAAACTGTACAGAAAAGTAATTGCCAAAACTATCCAGAGCACCATTCTGGAATATAAAAATGCAGTTGCAGTAAAGGTTTTTTCTCCCGTCATCATTGTAATAAAAGGAAAAATATACAGCATTACTGCGGCGAGCAAAACAAATGTAAGAAGAATTCCTAAGGAATATTTTCCGTTCAGACTCATACTAAAAACCTTCAACCATCATTTTAAATAAAAAGACAAAGCTTTTTTATAATTAAATATTTCCTTTTCCCTGACGGATAATTTCAGGTTCTCCCGAAGTAAGGTCTACAATTGTGGAAGCCATATTATCTCCATAACCGGAATCAATTACGATATCAACCAGATGATCGTATTTTTCGGCGATCAGTTCAGGATCGGTAGAATATTCAATGATTTCATCATCATCTTTAATGGATGTGGAAGCAATAGGATGTCCTAATTTTTCAACAATTAATTGTGGAATCGGATGATCGGGAACACGGATTCCGATGGTCTTATGACCTTTGTAAGCCAGCGGCAGACTTTTATTGGCATCCAGAATGAAGGTAAAAGGTCCCGGAAGATGGCTTTTCAGAAATCTGAAGATAGACGTGTCAATCGGTCTTGTAAAATCCGAAAGATGGCTTAAATCATTACAGATAATGGAGAATTTTGACTTTTCGAGCTTTATTTTTTTGATCTGGGCAAGCTTTTCCATCGCTTTAATATCAAAAATATTACAGCCTAAAGCATAGACGGTATCGGAAGGATAGATAATTAATCCACCATTGTTTAAGGTTTTAATTACCTCATTGATAAGGTTTTCCTGAGGGTTGTCCGGATAAATTTTCAATATTTTTGCCATACCTCAAAGATACGAATATTAAAATAGTTTTCATGAAAGTCCTTTATTTAAAAGAAAAATTAGGAGTTTTAAAAATAATTCGTATATTTGCAGTCCAATATCGCGGGATGGAGCAGTAGGTAGCTCGTCGGGCTCATAACCCGAAGGTCATCGGTTCGAGTCCGGTTCCCGCTACTAAGTAAACGTTTGTCGGTAACGT